>CALADT010000079.1 GCA_937890655.1 uncultured Mucispirillum sp.
TATTTCATCAATTCATTATAGTCTGATACTCCAAAATTTTTCTTAAAAATTTAGATTTTCTTTAAAATGTTTTAACTGTTATTCAAATTTCATGTAACACTCCTTATTCTTTTTTATAACACAGTTTTTTCTATTACACAAAATTTTTACAGTGCCAAAAGTCATAATGGGTAGTGATTTTTATAATGTATTTTTAAAAATATTTTTAATATATGGGTATATTAAGTATTTTTAAAATATATTATTGAAATAAAAAATATTATATTTACTACTTGAAAAAATATAATTAGAAAAGAAGTATATAATACTGATACATATCATAAAAAATAGTTATAAAAAAAATAGTATAAGAAATAATCTTATACTATTTATATGTTAAAAAAGTTATAGTATTTTTATTTTGTAGATTCTACATACTCTACTATTTTTTGTGCAACGGTTTTAATATTCCTTTCAAATTTTTCCACATTTTTTTCTAAAAGAGTAATTCTAAACCCTAAAAGGTTAGTAAAAAATGACGTTAATGGAACAAGGCATATACCTGTTGCCCCTAAAAGGTTATAAGCAAAACGTTTATCGTGTTCGCTATTATTATTCAATAATTTATTTACATAGGCTTCCACTTCTTTATTTTCAATTTCTAAATATTGTTTATTATTAAACACTGCTTCATTAAATACTACACTTAAATAAAAGGCACCGTTACTTCTATTAACTACAATATAAGGCACATCTTTTAATATATTATATGCAATATCTGCAAGTTTTTCGTAATGGGTAACTCTTGATTGTAAATATTTTTGGTATTCTTTATGTTCCATAAGTTTTGGTATTGCCATTTGTGGCATAGTTGTAGAACATACTTCTGCTTGTTTTTGTTTAAATATTGCTTGTATATACCTATCAAAATCTGCATCTTTACCATAATTATATACTTCCATCCATGCACATCTTGCTCCAGGCCAAGGCACTTCTTTTGAAAGAGAATTCATGCTAATAGCAGGTACATCGCCTATTACTTCTGCTAAATATGGCGTAGACTGACCATTATAAATCATATTATGATAAATTTCATCTGCCACTATAAAAAGGTTATGTTCTTTTGCAATACGCACTACTTCTTGTAATTTTTCTTTGCTGTAAACATAGCCTGTTGGGTTATCAGGGTTAATTACAAGAATACCTACAATAGAATGGGCACTTTTGATTTTTCTTTCTAGCTCCCCTAAATCAGGTTCCCAGTTATTATATGGGTTCATTTTGTATGTATTTGGTGGAAATGATGCGTGTGCCACTTCTGCCATAAAGTGAGTAGAATAGGTTGGTTCAGGCATAATTATTCTAGCATCTACACGTATAACAGAATAACTTCTTGCAATAGCATCACCTAAACCGTTAAAAAAGATAATATCATCTTTTGTAATTTGTGTGCCGCCTAACGCATTTCTTTTTGCAGCTAAATATTCTCTTGTGGAATCTACCCCTTTTGTAGGAGAGTATGCAAAAGATAAGTTATTATCAATAACTTCTTTTAATACATCTTTAATCCATTCTGGCACTTGTTCCCCTTTCATAACAGGGTCGCCAATATTTTCCCAAGATATCTCAATACCTTTTGATTTCATAAAGTTGGCTATTTCCACAATATTTCTTATTTCGTAAGTTAAGCCACTTCCAATAGTTGCAAAATCTGCTCTCATAACTGCACCTTTAATTATATATTATTTACTACTCATCATCACTAAATTTGCTTTTTCTTTTACGAATACTAAGCCTAACAGGGACACCTTCAAACCCAAAAGATTCCCTAATCATATTCACTAAAAACCGTTCGTATGAAAAATGAACGCCCTGTGGGTTATTTACAAATGCTACAAAATATGGTGGTCTTGAAGCAACTTGTGTCATATAGTAAAATTTTAAACGTCTTGAGCCAACAACTGGTGGCTGATGTCGTTCTAAAGCCATACGTAACACTTCGTTTACTGCATGGGTTGGCACACGTTTTGTATATTCTAAATATAATTTTTTAATAGAATCAAATATTTTATCACAATTTTTACCTGTTTTTGCTGATATAAATATAATAGGCGGGTTAGATAAAAACTGTAATTTATCTTTTATTAACCTTTTTAATTCTTTTACTGCCTTTTCATCTTTTCCGGCAATATCCCATTTATTAACAGCTAAAACCACAGGTTTACCAGCTTCCCAAGCATCACTTATTACTTTTACATCTCTTTCATTAAGAGATTCTGCTCCGTCAATAACAGCAACAGCCACATGTGCTCCACTTATTGCATCCATAGACCTGTAATAGCCGTATTTTTCAATAGTATCTTTAAACATTACAGATTTTTTACGAATACCTGCTGTATCTGTAATAATATATTTGTCAGATTTATATGTAAAATAAACATCAACACTATCTCTTGTGGTGCCTGCAATAGGTGTAACAATAACCCGTTCTTTTCCAAGCCATGCGTTTAAAAGGCTGGATTTTCCCACATTAGGCCTGCCTATTACTGCAATTTTTATAGGTTCGTCTTTTTCTTCATTATCTTCTAGTTCTTCAATTTCTTCTACTTCTTCTTCTGGAATAAACTCTGCAATATAATCAAGAAGTTCATCAACATTTCTACCGTGTATTGCACTAATAGGAAAAAGCTCCACATTACCTAGCTTATAAAACTCGTTGACAGATTGTTCTCTTGTATTACTATCAGCTTTATTAACAGCCACCACAAATGGTTTACTGCACTTTCTAAGCATATCGCATACTATTTCATCAAGAGCATGTAGCCCTTGCCCAGCATCTACCACAAGTATTAAAAAATCAGCTTCTTCAATAGCTTTAAAAAACTGTTCCTGCATTTCTTTTTTTAATAAGTCAGCTTGAAGGTCAAAACCTGCTGTATCTACAAGCATAAAGTTTTTTGAAAGCCATGAAGTTTCCACTTCTATTCTATCTCTTGTAACCCCTGGCATATCATCAGTAATAGATATACGTCTGCCTGCTATTCTGTTAAATAATGTTGATTTGCCAACGTTTGGCCTGCCTATAATACCAAGATTAAACATTTATTTAAGCCCTGCTAATTCCATTGTTTTATTAATTCTTGTTTTTAGTTCATCACAGGAAAGTAGTGTAGCCACATAGTCCATTTCAGGTCCTTTTGTGCTTCTTGTAACACCTGTTCTAACTGCCATGTATAAAGGCTTTCCTTTTGTTCCTGTTTCTTTTTGTATTTCTTTCATAATAGCTTTATATTGTTCTTCTTCTAAATAGTTATTATTTTCTATTTTAGATAAAAAAAGCTCTAAAACTTTTGGCGTAGTTTCAAGATTAAGCATTTCTTTTGCTTCATCTGTTATACTTTCATCTAACTGAAAATAAACTTTTAAATATTCAGGTGCATCACTTAAAAGTGTAAAATTATCCCTAACAGATAAAAGCATTTTTTCTACTTTTTGCCTGTTTTCTTTAATATATTCTTCAGTTACTAACCCACTTGCAGTAATGTAATGGGTGCATAAATCAAGTAGTTCTGATATATCTTTATTTCTAATATAAAGGCCGTTCATCCATTTTAATTTATCAAAATCAAATACAGCAGCACTTTTTGACACACGTTTCATAGAAAACTTTTCTTTTAATTCATCAAGAGAAAAAATTTCTCTTTCATCATCACTACTCCAAGAAAGTAATGACATATAGTTTATCATAGCTTCTCTTAAATAGCCTGCTTTTCTAAATTCTTCCACACTTGTGTTACCATGACGTTTTGAAAGTTTTGCATGGTCTGGCCCTAAAATCATAGGAATATGAGCAAATATAGGTGCTTTTTCCCCAATAGCTTCATATATTAAGGCTTGTTTTGGTGTGTTTGATAAATGGTCATCACCCCTAATAACATGAGTAATTTTCATTAAAGCATCATCTATAACAACAACATAGTTATAAATAGGTGCCCCGTCTGGACGGATAATAATAAAATCACCAAATGCGTTAGTAGGAAACTCAATATCTCCATGAATCATATCCTGCACTAAAATAGATGGTTTAAAAGCTCTAAAACGAATAGATGCTTTTTCTCCATTTTTTTCTTTTGCTTCTATTTCTTCTTGAGTTAAATGGCTACATTTACCACTATATATATATGCTCTGCCTTCTTGTTGTGCTTTTTCTCTTTCACTATCTAGTTCTTCTTTTGAGCAAAAACATTTATAGGCGTATCCGTCTTTAATTAACTGCTGTGCATACTTATTATAAATATCAAACCTTTCTGTTTGACGGTATGGGCCGTAATTACCACCTTTTTTTGGGCCTTCATCGTAATCAAGTCCAAGCCATTCTAAATCTTCATATATTAATTCTTCACTTTCTAAAGTGGACCTTTCCAAATCAGTATCTTCTATTCTTAGTATAAATTCTCCACCCTGACTTCTAGCAAATAAATAGTTAAAAAGTGCAGTTCTTACATTACCAACATGTATATGCCCAGTAGGGCTTGGTGCAAAACGAACACGAACAGCCATATTTATATCTCCTTACATATATAATAAACTAATATTTATATACTGTTTTAATATAATTACAAGAAAAATTTTTACATTTTAGCTTTTTTATTGCAAAATAATGCAAAAAATATTACTGCTTAAATTTTAAGCATATAGTCTTTTTGTGCTCTATTAAGGGTAAATCTTGTTTTTATGTTATGATTATCCAACTATTTTCCACAATTTCAAATGATTGTAAGTATAAAACTTATATATTGTTGATTTTACAAGGCTATATCATAACCTATTGATAATAAAGAATAATTTGCATTATCTATAAAAACCCCTTATTTTTCAAGAGTTTATAAGGGTTGTTTTTTCCACATTTTATCCACACATATATTTAAATAATAGTAAAAGTATTGATATTTATAGGTATATTACAAGTTGATTAAAATATAAGCAAGTGTCAAAATAAATATAATAATATTATAACGATGTTATATAATATCTTTATAAAAGTTATTTTATAAAAAAATATATTAGTTATAATCATATAAAAATAGGGGGAAATTATATGCAAAATACTTTATTTTATAAGTATTTATATAAGATTTTAAACAACGTTATTATTTTTGTATAAACATTAATATAAAAATTATGGAAAAATTGTTGACAAAAAACTATTTATATACTTTAATATATTTTGAGTGCAAAATTCAAATTTTATTCCTTAATGAAGAAATTTAACATCTTAAGATAAAGAGATGATATAAATTAATTAATATTTAAAGGAGTGCGTTTATGCCTAGAAGAGATGTCGGTTCAACAGCCAGGGGTTATCGTAAACACCCAGGTATGATAGCATGGTTGTTTCATAGAATTACAGGTATAATTCTTGTTCTATATTTTATGGTGCATATGCTTGGTTCGTCAGCAAGCATAGATTTTTTTAGTAATATTGCTAGAAATATCTATGTTGAGTCGTTTATAGTTGTTATGTTTGCTTGGCATGCTGCCAACGGTCTGCGTATTATTTTTATGGAATTTTTTAGAGCAGCTGAAAGATCATGCTTTAAAAAAGCTCTAGCTATTTTTTCATTGTTAGCTTTATTAATTGCATTCGTTGGTTTATACTATGCTAAAGTGCATATTGATAAGGAAGCAGCAAAAGCAAAAGCAGCAGAAGCAGAAAAATCTGCAGCTATAGAATCAGTTATTACACATAAGGATTTAATGGCATATAATACTGCTGTTACTCCATTTGTAGTTGAAACAGCTAAAGGAGAGTAGGGTATGAACAAAATATATAAATATACAGGCACAGGTAATAGTGGTACTATCTTATGGGTGTTACAACGTATATCTGCCATAGTTTTATTTTTTGCATTAGGTTACCACTTACTAGGTAAAATAATGTCTAAAGCAGGTTCTGGTATTTTTGAAGGTTCAAATACCATAATGATGAATGCTTTATGGATATTTGTTGTTTTCCATGCTTTTAATGGCTTAAAAATGGTAACAGATGATTATGTTTCTCGCAAAGGGACACGCTTTATCCTTTATACTATATATTGGATATTAGCAATAGTTATGTTTAGCCTTGCAATGGGAATAAAATGATAAAAAAAAGGATTGTGAGGTTGAAAAAATGATAAATACTACAAAAATAGAATACCATGAATATGACGTTTTAGTTATAGGTGCAGGTGGTGCTGGTCTTAATGCAGCACAAGTTGCTTCTCAATACGTTAAAACTGCTGTTATATCAGAAGTTTACCCTACGAGAAGTCATACAATTAGTGCTCAAGGTGGTATATCTGCTTCACTTGGTAATTTTGAAGAAGACCATTGGCACTGGCATATGTATGATACAGTAAAAGGTTCTGACTACTTATGTGATCAGGACGCTGCAGAATACTTATGTAGAAAAGCTCCAGAAATGATTATAGAACTTGAACATATTGGGCTTCCATTTAACAGAACTCCAGAAGGTAAAATTGCACAACGTCCTTTTGGTGGCCACACTGCTGAATACGGTAAACGTCCAGTAAAAAGAGCTTGTTATGTGGCAGATAGAACAGGCCATGCAATGTTACAAACATTATTTGAAAAAGCAGTTGCTCAAGGCACACAGTTTTATAATGAATTTTTAGCAATAGAACTTATTAGAAATGAAGATAGAGTTTGTGGCGTTTTATGTTTAGACTTACAAAATGGCGAAGTGCATATGTTCCACTCAAAAGCTATTATTATGGCAACAGGTGGTAACAGCCGTATATTTGCTACAACATCTAACGCACATATTAACACAGGTGATGGTTTAGCATTAGCTTTAAGAGCAGGCTTTTCATGGTGCGACCCTGAATTTTTCCAATTCCACCCAACAGGTATCTATGGCCATGGTAACCTTATTACAGAAGGTGTTCGTGGGGAAGGTGGTATATTATTAAACGGCGAAAACGAACGTTTTATGGAAAGATATGCACCAACTATTAAAGATTTAGCACCAAGAGATATTGTTTCTCGTTCTATGGTAAAAGAAGTGCTTGCAGGTAAAGGTGTAGGCCCTAATAAAGACCACGTTCTTTTAAAAATTGACCATATTGGTAAAGAAGCAATTATGGAAAAACTTCCAGGTATCCATGAACTTGCATTAGTATTTGCAGGTGTAGATTGCACAAAAGAACCTATCCCTGTTATGCCTACTGCTCACTATCAAATGGGTGGTATCCCTACAAACTATCTTGGGGAAGTTATTAAAGGTTTTGGTAAAGATGCAGAATCAACTTACCCTGGGTTTTATGCTGCTGGCGAATGTGCTGCTAACTCAGTGCATGGTGCTAACCGTCTTGGAACTAACTCATTACTTGACCTTGTCGTTTATGGTAGGACAACGGGTGAACTTGCTGCAAAATTTGCAAAAGAAAACCAAGCTGCAGAATTACCTGAAAATGCAGGGCAAGAAGGTCTTAAACTTTTAGAAAAATTTGCTAACTCTAATGGTAAAAATACTTTTGGGCCAGTATATAGCAGATTAACTAAACTTATGGAAGTTAAAGCAGGTGTATATAGAACTGAAGAATTAATGACAGAAGCAGTTAATGAATTAGAAGAAATTGCTACTACATTAGATGACTTTAAAGTTGTGGATAAATCAAGCATTTATAACCTTGATTTAGTGGAAGCTTTAGAGCTTAATAATATGATATTAGTAGCAAGATGTGCTGCTAAATCTGCATTAATGCGTAAAGAATCTCGTGGTGGTCATGCTCGTGAAGACTATCCAGAAAGGGATGACAAAAACTATATGACACATACTAATGTTACAATAGAAAACGATGGTAAAACAATTAATGTAGATTACAGGCCAGTTAGGACAAAACCACTTACTGTTGAACCATTCCCACCTAAACCACGTGTTTACTAAGAATAAGGAAGGATGATATGAGTAAATTTGTAAATGTTAAAATTTTAAGATACGACCCAGATAAAGATAAAAAACCTCACTATCAAACTTATAAGGTTGAATTACGCAGGCCAGGTATGTTATTACTTACTGTTCTTAACCAAATTAAGTGGGAGCTTGACCCTACATTATCATTCCGTAGGTCATGTAGAGAAGGTGTTTGTGGTTCAGACGGTATGAATGTTAATGGTGTTAATATGCTTTCATGTATGACAAAAGTGGAAGATTTAGGCACAAATATTGATATTAGACCACTTCCAGGAATGCCAGTAATAAGAGATTTAGTTGTGGACATATCAAGCTTTATTAACAAATTTATTACTGTTAAACCATATATTATCCGTCATTCTCCTATGCCAGATGGTGAGTTATACCAATCTCCAGAAGATAGGAAAAAACTTGATGGTTTATATGAATGTATCCTTTGTGGTTGCTGTTCTTCATCATGTCCAAGCTATTGGTCAGATCCAGATTATTTAGGGCCAAACGCATTTTTAAGAGCGTGGAGATATTTAATTGATACACGTGATGAAGGTGCTGATGAACGTTTAGCTATACTTAATGATACACATGGGGTATGGAGATGTCATACAATCTATAACTGTGTGGAAGCATGTCCTAAAGAATTAAATCCTACAAAAGCAATAGTAGGTATAAGAAAAATGCTTATGGATAAACAAATCTAGTAAACATAAAGATTTTTATAAGCCCACCTTTTTAAGGTGGGTTTTTTTATAAGTTAAAAATACTTATAATTATATAAAAATAATAAAATATTATAATATGTTTAATTATTTATATTAAGATTATAAAGAACATATTACTTTTTTGCATAAAAAAAAGAATATATTATAAAGCACTTAGCAGAACATTTTATTTATAATTTTTAAATTATACATTTTAATAATTTGTTATTATATATTAATTAATAAACTAATATCATTATATATTTTAAAAGCTACCTTTATTAAAAAGATAATTTTTATATAAAAAAACAGGCAAGAAATTGCCTGTTTTTTATTTATTATAATAATTTTAGAAATATTATAATTTAAGTTATATTAAATAAGTAATGGAGCAATAATTAATGCTACAATACTCATAAGTTTTATTAATATATTCATAGCAGGGCCAGATGTGTCTTTAAATGGGTCGCCCACTGTATCCCCTACAACTGCTGCTTTATGAGCGTCGCCACCTTTTGATTCGCCTTCCACTTCGCCTTTTTCAATGGATTTTTTAGCATTATCCCACGCACCACCAGAGTTTGCCATTAATAAAGCTAAAAGCACACCTGTTACAGTAGCACCACCTAACATACCACCTAATGCTTCTTTACCTAATGTAAAACCAATAACAACAGGCATAGCAGCAGCAAGCACTCCAGGTAATACCATTTCTTTTAATGCTGCTGTTGTAGAAATATCCACGCATTTTTTAGAATCAGGTTTTACACCTTTTTTGCCTTCTAATAAACCAGGAATCTCCCTAAACTGACGCCTAATTTCTTCCACCATTTTACCGGCTGCTTTACCAACTGATGTCATAGTTAATGCACCTACAATAAATGGTAATAAGCCACCTATAAATGTTCCTACTATAACATAAGGGTCTGTTAAGTTAATAGTTTCTACTTTTGCAGCAGCAGCGTAAGCTGAAAAAAGTGCAAGTGCTGTTAATGCAGCAGAACCGATTGCAAAACCTTTACCCATAGCAGCTGTTGTGTTACCTAAAGAATCAAGGTTATCTGTAATTTTTCTCACATCGCTACCTAATCCACTCATTTCAGAAATACCACCTGCGTTATCTGCAATAGGGCCATATGCGTCAACTGTCATAGTAACACCAACTGTTGCAAGCATACCAACTGCAGCAATACCTATTCCGTATAACCCTGAAAGCTGAAAGCTAACAATAATAGCAATACATATTATTAAAATAGGCCAGATAGTAGATTCTAAACCTACTGCAAAACCTTGAATAATATTTGTAGCAGGGCCTGTTTTTGAAGCACGTGCTATTCTCATCATAGGCGAGCCTGATGTATAAAATTCTGTTACAAGCCCAATTAATGTTCCTGCAATAGTTCCACATAATACTGCATAAAATACAGAAGTGGATATATGAAGTAAACCTGTTACACCAAAATATGCAAATATTAAAAATAAACCTGCACCAATAAATGTGGAATAACGTAACGCTTTTGCAGGGTCAGAGTTTTTTAATATTCTCATAGAAAATACACCTATTAATGAAGCAATTAAACCTAAAGCTGCAAACATTAAAGGAGTAAGCATAAGGGCAGAACGTGCAGCTGATTCATCTAATGCAGGGGCAAGCACTGTAATAGAAGTTACTGTTGCTGTTGCTGCAATAGCAATAGTGGCAATAATTGAACCTACATATGATTCAAAAATATCTGCACCCATACCGGCAATATCACCTACGTTATCGCCTACGTTATCTGCAATAACCCCTGGGTTTCTAGGGTCATCTTCTGGTATTCCTGCTTCAACTTTACCTACTAAATCTGCTCCTACATCGGCAGCTTTTGTATATATACCACCACCAACACGGGAAAAAAGTGCAATACTTGATGCACCCATGGCAAAGCCGTTAATAAATTGTATATTTTCTGGATTACCTAAAATAATGTATAATACACCTACACCTAAAAGCCCAAGAGATGCAACAGCTAACCCCATAACAGCACCACCGTTATAAGAAACTGATAACGCTTTTGCTATGCCTGAACTTCTTGCTGCTTCTGATGTTCTAACATTTGCTTTTGTAGCAGCACTCATACCGAAATAACCTGCTAAAACTGAACTAATTGCTCCAAATATAAAAGCTGCAGCAGTTTTTATACCAAGAGTTGGCGAAAACATCATAAGCAGTGCCACAACTATAATAAATACAGCAAGCACTTTATATTCTCTAAATAAAAAGGCCATAGCACCGTCATGGATAGAAGCTGCAATTTCACGCATTTCTTCGTTACCATCAGGCTGTTTTTTCACTGCATTATAGATTATAAATGCAGCTATTATCCCTATTATTGCAATAACAGGAATATAGTAGACAATGTTTGTAAAATCCATACAATCCCCCTGAATTATTATTATACTTATTTACTAGGTAATAAATATAAATTAATACATTATTTTAATAATAACAAGTAAAAATTATTTATTAAATTCTGTCATGGCTTTATTTAAGCCTTTATTTAAAACTTCCATACAGGCATTTACTCCACGTTGTAAAAAATCATCATATACTTTTAACTGTTCGGGGTTATATTTGCCTAAAACATAGCTTACAACATCTTTAGAATTATCCCTACCTATACCCATTTTAAGCCGTGGAAACTCCATAGAGCCTGTGGATTCTATAATGGATTTTAAACCGTTATGGCCACCAGCAGAACCATTTCTACGTAGCTTTAATGTGTTATAAGGGATATTCATTTCATCATGAATAATAAAAATATCTTCTATATTTATTTTATAAAAATTAGCAAGGGCAGAAACAGACCTGCCGGATAAATTCATATAAGTTAAAGGTTTTAAAAGAAATAGTTTTTCATTATTATACCTAACTTCTCCTAAAAGCCCATCAAATTTTTCCTGCCATGATACATTTAGTTTTTCAGCTAATAAGTCTACCACTTCAAAACCAATATTATGGCGGGTGCCATTATATTTTTCTTCGGGGTTTCCAAGCCCTGCTATAATTTTTATCACTATTAATCACCTGTAAAAAGTGAGCTAATACTTTCTTTATTATGTATTCTTTCAATAGAAGTTGCTAATATTCCTGCTACTGTTAAGATTTCAAGTTTTGCAAAATCTTTAAGCCTTGTATTATCTATTGTATCAGTAATAATTACCTTTTCTATAACACTATTGCTTATTCTTTCAATAGCAGGCCCTGAAAGGATTCCATGTGTTGCCATAGCTTTTACGCTTGTGGCACCGTTTTCCATTAAAGCAGCAGCAGCTTCTGTTAATGTGCCTGCTGTATCAATCATATCATCAATTAATATACATTTTTTGCCACTAACATCACCAATAACGTGCATAACTTTAGCAATATTTGGGCCTGAACGACGTTTATCAATAATTGCAAGAGGCATACCGAATTTTTTTGCATATGTTCTAGCGCGAGCAACACCACCAGCATCAGGGGAAACAATTACTGTATCATCATCACATAAATCGTTATCTTTCATATATTTATAGAATACAGGTAAAGCATATAAGTTATCCACAGGTATATCAAAAAAGCCTTGTATTTGGCCTGCGTGTAAATCCATAGTAATAACTCTATCAGCACCTGAAACAGTTATTAAGTTAGAAACTAATTTTGAAGTAATAGGAACACGTGGTTCGCTAGCCCTATCTTGTCTGCTGTAACCAAAATATGGCATAATAGCAGTAATAGTGTTAGCAGAAGCACGGCGGAGTGCATCTGTCATAATCATAAGTTCCATAAGGTTTGTATCTGATGGTGCATTTGTAGGCTGCACAATAAATACATCACGTCCACGAACGCTTTCGTTAATTTTTACCATTATCTCGCCGTCTGAAAATTTAGAAACGGTAGAGGCGCCAAGTCGCATACCAAGACGAGATACTATACCTTCGGCTAAACTTTTGTTTGAGTTGCCAGAAAAAATTAAAAAATCCATTTTGTCCCCTTGCAATACTACTGGTTTACAATAGCTGCTTTTTCTATTAAATATGTTTTATATTGCTCTTTTGCTAAATTATAAGCAAAATCTCTTTGGTTTTCGTTTTCATATACTGCAAATACTGTTGAACCAGAACCACTCATTAATGCTATACCATTTGTTTTATTATTTAAAAAATCTACAATATCTTTTACTTCTTTACATGTGTTAAAAACAATATTTTGCATATCGTTTTTCATAATAGAGTTAAGTTCTTCAAAAATATATGTTTTTTTTATTTTGTCAAGAGAATTTATTGAAGTATATTTTAAGTTAGGGCTTGAATATATTTCTTTTGTAGAAATAAATATATTTGGGTTAATAATTAATAAATATAGCTGTGGTAGTTCTATATACTCTTCAATTATTTCACCTCTGCCTGAAGCAAGGGCAGGTTTATTATGGAGAAAGAAAACTGTATCGCTACCAATAGAAGCCATAATCTCTGCCATTTGGTTATAAGTAAGGTTAAGGTTGCTTATTTTATTTACATTACTTAAATAGTTTGCAGCATTAGAGCTACCACCACCTAGCCCTGCACCTGTTGGTATATTTTTTTCAAGGTGTATTTTAAAGTTATCTTTTAATCCGTAATTATTTTGTAAAATATTATGGGTTTTTAATATTAGGTTGGAGCTATCCACAGGTATATCTTTATTGGAGCATGTAAGTGTTGTTTTATTTGATTTTTCTAAGGTTATAATATCATATAAAGATATAGGGCAAAAAAGAGTATATATATTATGGTAGCCGTCCTGCCTTTTACCTGTAATATGTAAAAATAAATTGACTTTTGCAGGGCATTTAAATGTTAAACTATTTTGCATCTTTTGTGCTCCAGCCGTTTTTATTTAAAAACTTAACTGTTACTTCTCCAGAAGGAGATGATATTTTTACTGATTCTAAAAAATTATTATTTTTGCTCCAAAAATATTCTGAAACAATATCTCCCTCTTTATACTTATATATTCTAAATTTATCATCAACATATATTTTTGTGCCACTTTTGCTTGTGAAAATATATGATGAAGTTGTGTAAAAAAGTTTATATGTGCTATCAGGTATAGTATGTGATGGCTGAAAATAGCTGATTATATGAAAAATAGAGTTATCTGCCACACGTTTTATTTCTTCTGTATTTTCTTTTGATTGAGTATTTACTTCTACTTTATTGTCTTCATATTTTATAGAAGCCACAGGGCTGTTTAAAGCACCTAAAACGTTAATTAAGGCATCATTATTACATTTTTTATTTAAAAGCATAGTAAAAGATATTTTCTGACTACCGTCAAAAACCACACTTGCTTTACCTCTTTAACTGCAATATTTTGGGCTTTCTTTACTAATTAAGGCTGATAAATTATCCATAGTTAAATCATGGTTAATGTTATATGTGGTAATAGCACAACCATAAAATAATACAAAAAATAATAATGATAAAAGTAAAAGTTTAATTTTCATAACCCACCTAGTTATATTATTTATCCATAGCTTTTTTTATAGCAGTTAAATGGTCCTGTAACTCTTTTTCATCAGGCATAAGCTCAACTGCTTTTATAATATATTTGTATGCTTTTTTATAATCTTTCATTTTATAATATACCCATCCAAGGCTGTCTAAATAGGCAGCATTATCAGGCTCTTGAGAAAGTGCTTTTTCTACTAATTTTAAAGCATCATCAAGTTTTATATCCATTTCTGCATATAAAAACCCTAAAAAGTTTTGGTATATATGGTTGTTTGGTTCTATTTTTACAGCTTTTTCAATATATTTTAATGCTTCTTCCTGATTGCCTGTTTCTTCATAAATGGAGGCAAGCATAGCTAAAATATTTGCATTAGTAGGGTTGTGTTTTACACCTTCTTCTAAAACAGGTATTGCCTCTTTATATTTTTTATCAAGGGAATAACATTCTGCTTTTAATAAATAATAGTCCACATCTTGTTCAACTATATCTACCATATTAATATAAGTAAGTGCATCTTTTGTGTTATCTTGTAGGAGATAAACAACAGTAAGCCGTTTTAATACTTGAGCATATAAAGGGTCAATCTTTAAAGCATTTTTATAAAGTTCTTCTGCTTTTTTATAGTTTTTTACATACTCATAAAATTTACCAGATATTAAATAGTATGAAGTGTTATTTGGCACAAGTGTAGTAACTTCTTCAAAAACAGCACCGGCTTCAGCATATTTGCCAGCCATATTTAATACATCCCCTAACTGAATAAGGATAGTAGCTTTTTGGCTGCCGTATAATTTTTGCGATAACCTTTTATACACTTCAATAGCTTTATCAAAATTGCCGTTATCTCTATATATTTTACCAATATTTTGTTCAATAATACTACTTATATTTTCATTATCCTTTGCAACATCTTCAAGTATAGCAACGGCTTTGTCTTCATTTTTTTCAGAAATATAAATTTCTGCAAGCAATAGCCGTGCTGTAACATTATTATCAATTTCAATGGCCTTGTTTAAATCTTTTATGGCTTTTTTACCTTTATTTTGCATAAGGTAAATTTCTGCTCTATATGTATAATATTGGGAGTTAGTATGGTTATCTTTTATAACTTTATCAATCAACTTTTCTGCCCTATTAAAGTTTTTATTAACCCCTGCTAAAATAGCAGTATCTGTTGCATATTCAGGAGTATATTTTAGCTTTAAGCACTGTTCCATATAATCATAAGCTGTTTTTATATCGTTTTTATATGCTTTATAAATATTACTAATAAGGTATAAATATTTTGCTTCTTTAGGAAAATCTGTTGCTGCTTGTTTGGAAGTATTTAAGGCTTTATCAATCATATTTGCATTAAGCTGGTTTTCAATAAGCATATCGTATATATACATGGACTTTTCAGACTGGAGTATAATCTCTAAAAGTTTAGCAGCCTCTTCAAAGTTGCCATCTATACTTAACTGTTTTGATTTTATAAAAAGGTTAGTATTAGAAGTTTGTGCAAAACTCACATTATTAATAGAAAAAAATAACGCTGTAATAAGAAAAACAAATACTAAATACCTTTTCATATATATCTCCATATAAAATGCTTTACTATAATAAACTACTATATAAATAAAGACAATATTTTATTTTAAAAATTATATACAAATTTCAAAAACGATTGCCACAGATAAAATAAAAAAAGTGGTTGTTAAAACTCTATTTTTTAAAATAATATTTC
>CALADT010000080.1 GCA_937890655.1 uncultured Mucispirillum sp.
AACAGCTGCACCATCTTTTGGGTAAACATATTTAATATTTTTATTTTCTTGTGAAGCCATAAAAGCTTCGCCACTCCACATAATACCTATATATACTTCTTCGTTTAAAAATGGAGTTCTAGGCGAATCAGAATTAAATAATTTAACAGAAGGCATTAGTTTTACAAGTTTATTGTATGCTTCTTCAATTTCTTTTGGGTCTTTAGTATTACCGGAATAACCTAAAGAGCGTAAAGCAGCATGAAAAACTTCTCTTAAATCGTTTTGGAGCATAAGTTTACCTTTAAACTCATCTCTCCATAAATCGTTCCATGAAGTTACTTTTGCAGGGTCTATATATTTTGTATTAATACCAATAGCTGTTGTGCCCCACATAAAAGGGATACTATATTGGTTTTCTGGGTCATAGTCTTGGTTTAATAGAGCAGGGTTAATATTATTAAAATTTGTTAATTTTGATTTATCAATTTTCTGTATTAAACCTTCATTTTTCATTTTTTCCACATAGTATGTAGAAGGAACGGCGATATCATAATCAGCCCCACCTGTAACTTTTACTTTAGAATACATAGCTTCATTACTGTCATAGGTAGTATAAATAACTTTAATACCTGTTTCTTTTTCAAACTGTTTTACAACTTCATCTGGAATATATTCAGACCAGTTGTAAACAAATAGTTCGTTTTCTGCTTTTTTAGTGCAAGCAAAAGCAAAAAGACTGATTAATAAAATAGTTAAAAGTTTTTTCATTTTTTCCTCTCTTTTAAAAGTATTTGAGCTACAACAATAATAATCATTGATACTCCAAAAATTATAGTACTTAAAGCGTTTACTTCTGGTTTAACGCCAGTTCTAACCATTGCATAAATTTTCTGTGGTAGTATTTCAAAACGTGGGCCTGATGTGAAAAAGGCACAAATACTATCATCCATAGATAATGTAAAACTTAATATCCAAGCAGCCACAACAGCAGGGAAGATAGAAGGCAATATAATATAGAAAAAAGTTTGCAACTCGTTTGCTCCTAAATCTTTTGCTGCTTCAATAATATGGATATCAAAGTTTGAAAGCCTTGTAAAAAGCACTGCCATAACAAATGGTAGGCACAAAGTTATATGTGTTATTAATAATGTTTGAAACCCTAAATTCATACTTAAAAATTTAAAAAGTAATAATAATGATATACCCATAATAATTTCTGGTGACATAATAAGTATGTAGAGTAATGACATTATAAAATTTTTACCAAAAAACTTAAACCTAAATAGGGTAACAGCAGAAAGTGTTCCAATAATAGTAACTAACGTTGCTGCTGAAATACCTATTATTAATGAGTTAATTAAGCCATTAATTAAGGAGCTGGAATTAAATAATTTATAATACCATTTTAATGAAAACCCTTTCCATACTGCACCGGTTGCTGCCTCATTAAAAGAAAATACCATTAATATTATTAAGGGTAGGTATAAAAACCCATAAACAAGAACAATATAAGCCCAATTTAATTTAGATGTTTTCATTATATCACCTTTGTTCTAAATGATTTAGAGCTTTTATAGTATGCCCAAATCATAATACCCATAATAACTGTTATTAGGACACTAGCAGCAGAGCCTAAAGGCCAATTTTGTATTACAGATGAAGTAAACTGTTCTTGTATAATATTACTTACCATAATTGTTTTACCACCTAATAGGCTTGGAATATAGAATAAACCAAGTGCCGGTAAAAACACTAAAACAACCCCTGCTATTATTCCAGGAGAAGTAATAGGTATAATTATATGGTAAAATATACGTAATTTACTAGCCCCTAAATCTTGAGCTGCTTCTATATATTTAAAATCAAATTTATCAATAGTTGCATAAAGTGGTAAAATCATAAAAGGTAGCAGGGTATATACAAAACCAAATATAACAGCACCCTCAGTGTATAAAAGTTGTAATGGAGCGTCTATTATGCCTATTTTTATTAAAATAGTATTAATAAGTCCATTAGCTGCAAGCATATAAGAAATAGCATATGTTCTTATTAATGCACTTGTCCAGTAAGGTATAACAACTAAAAGTGCAAGTAACCCTTTATATTTTGATTTAGAACGTGCTAAAATATAAGCAAAAGGATAACCAATTAATAAACATAGTATAGTAGATATAGCAGCAATTTTAAAAGAATTTACAAATATCTTAAAATAATCGCCGGCAAAAAACTGCTTATAATTATCTAATGTAAAAATAGCTTTTACAAAATTAATATTATCATGTTCTAAAAAGCTAACAATAAACATCATAATATTAGGTATTAGTGCAAAAAGTAAAAGCCATAGCACAATAACAGCTATTGTTACTTTATGGAAAAGACTACGCTCTTTCATCTACTAATACTACCTCCCAGCCTGAAACCCAGCCAACTGACACTTGTTCGTTCATATTGTAATCAAAATCTTCATATTCTTCGTCAAAAAATTCACTAGCTTTTATAATTGTTCCGTTATTAAGTATAATGGTTGTATCTAAGGTTGCACCTTTATATACTTTTGTTTCAATATTGCCTATCATTAACCCGTCTGTATCAGGAAATTCGCTTAATTTTTCAATACGCATATCTTCAGGGCGAAGTAGAAGTGTAAATTTATCTCCAACATTTAAAACTTTTTTAGTTTTAATATGACATATTCTGCCTTCAACTTTAGCATTAATAAGCCCATTTTCAAATCCTAACACTTCGCCTTTTAATACATTTACATCCCCTATAAAATTAGCTACAAATATGGAGTTTGGTTCTTCATATAAGTTTTTAGGAGTGCCACATTGTTCTATTATGCCTTGATTCATAACAATAACTCTGTCAGACATGGATAATGCTTCTTCTCTATCATGGGTAACAAGAACAAATGTTATACCTAATTTTCTTTGGATTTGTTTAAGCTCTTTTTGCATATTTAGACGTAGGGAAGCATCTAAAGCACTTAATGGCTCATCAAGTAACAGCACAAGTGGTTTATTAACTAAAGCCCTAGCTAAAGCTACACGTTGTTGTTGCCCCCCTGAAAGCTGGTGTGGTTTACGGTTTGCAAAATCTTCTAATTTTACAATACGCAGAACTTCCATAACTTTATTTTTAATTTCATTTTTAGGTATTTTATGCATTTTTAAACCGAATGCAATATTATCAAATACAGTCATATGTGGAAAAAGTGCATAGTTTTGGAAAACTGTATGAACTTCTCTATTATTTGCAGGTATATTATTAATTTTTTTACCATTTAATATTATATCGCCACTATCTGCATGTTCAAAACCTGCAATTAACCTTAATGTAGTAGTTTTACCACACCCAGAAGGGCCTAATATTGTAAGAAATTCGCCATTATAGATTTGTAAGTTTAAGTTATCTAATACTGTTTTGCCATCAAAACCTTTACAAATATTTTTTAATTCCACAATTACTTCTTGTTGTTCCATTAACCACCTTTTAAATTTAAAGTAAGCAATGTATTATACTTATTACAATATAATGTCAAGCATTTTTTTATAAAATATTAAATTTAATATAATTTATTATATAATATAGTATATAATTTGTTATAATACTATATAACTTATTGATAACTAAAGTGTTTTATTAAATATAATAAATTTAAAAAAATGATATAAAATTATATAAAAATAAAGCAAAAAATATAAAAAATCATAAAAATTGCTAATTTATTTAATTAAAAATATATAAAAATCATTAAAAATTATAAAAAAGACGAATTTTATCTTGTTGACAAGCATATTTTTTTGTAATAAAGTGATTTTGATACCCTATACCATAGGGGTGGGGTATTAAAGGAGAAGATATGAAAGAAAAGTTTAA
>CALADT010000081.1 GCA_937890655.1 uncultured Mucispirillum sp.
ACGCAGTGGTTTTGTATTAGTGGTATTAATATGGATATTTACATGTTTTTTAGGTGCGTTGCCTTATTATATATCTGGTGCTATACCTAGTATGGTGGATTGCCTTTATGAATCAGTTTCTGGTTTTACAACAGCGGGTTCATCAATATTAGCAGATATAGAGGGGTTGCCATACTCTATACAACTTTGGAGAGCCTTAACCCACTGGATAGGTGGTGGTGGAATAGTGGTATTATCTGTTGCCATATTACCACTTTTAGGAATAGGTAGTACACAGCTAATGCAGGCAGAGGCTTCAGGTGTTACAAAGGAAAAACTAACTCCTAGAATAACTCAAACCGCTAAATATATATGGTTATTATATATATCATTAAATATTATAGGTATAATACTACTTTCGTTTGGTGGCATGAACCTATTAGACGCGTTCACACACGCATCAAGTGCCATTGCAACCGGTGGTTTTTCCAATAAAAATACATCAGTAGCTTATTTTAGTTCAGCGTATATAGACTGGGTATTAATAGTTTTTATGTATATAGGTTCACTTAACTTTTTACTTCTTATTAAATTTGCAAAAGGGGAAGTGGCAACATTTTTTAAAGATACAGAGTTAAAAGTATTTACAGGTATAATATTAGTAATAGCCTTTATAATATCACTTGTTTTATACTTTCAAGGTGGGGAATATTACCAAAATATGGACGGAAAATATTATAATTCATATATGGACGCTTTAAGGTTTAGTATGTTCCAAGTGGTATCAGTTATAAGCACCACAGGTTTTGCAACGGCAGATTTTAATTTATGGTCATCTCCTGCACAAGTTTTAATATTTTTATTATTTTTTATAGGTGGTTGTGCCGGTTCATCATCAGGTGGTGTAAAAGTTATTCGCCATGTAATAATGTTTAAGCAGGCAGTTATAAACATAAAATCACTTATCCACCCAAAAGGTGTTTATACCATGCGTATAAGTCGTTCTACCATACCGGATAAAGCTATTGTTAGTGTATTAGGTTTTGTTATTTTATATTTATTAATAGTTTTTGTAGCATCATTTATTGTGGCATTTAGTGGGCTAACGCCATTTGAATCTTTTAGTGCAGTTTTAGGTAATTTAGGCACCATAGGCCCAGGGTTTGGAGTAGTAGGGCCTGCAAGTAACTATGGTTCGCTACCAGATTTTGCAAAAATAACTTTATTTATAACTATGATAATAGGCCGTTTAGAAATATTTACAGTATTAATTCTATTTAGCCCATGGTTTTGGAAAAAGTAAACAAGGTGATTTATGGTAACCACCCAAATAGAAATACAAGGTATAGTGCAGGGTGTGGGTTTTCGCCCTTTTATAAAAAAATTAGCAGATAGTAGAAAAATAAAAGGCACTGTTATTAATACCAGTAACGGTGTAATTATAAAAGCTAATATTAACCAAAATGAAGTAGAGTTATTTATAAAAGATATTTATAATAAAGCACCATCATTATCCCATATAGTAGATATTAATATTCATGTTATTCCATATATAGAATTTAATGAATTTCAAATAGAGCAATCAGAAGTAACAAAAGGTATAACACTAATCCCACCGGATATGGCAATATGTAGCCAGTGTGCAGGGGAAGTGTTAGATATTTCTAAAGAGCGTTTTTTTTACCCATTTACTAATTGCACCAACTGTGGCCCACGTTATACAATTATAGAAAAGCTACCTTATGATAGAAAAAATACTACCATGAAAAATTTTAATATGTGTGATATGTGCTATGAAGAATATAGCAATGTAGCAGATAGAAGATATCACGCACAACCTATTGCCTGTGAAAAATGTGGCCCACATGTTTATTTAAATGATAAAGGTATGTTAATAGAAAACCAAGAAGAAGTATTTAAACGAGCAGGCAAGTATATTGATGAGGGGGAAATAATAGCAGTAAAAGGGCTAGGTGGCTACCATTTAATATGTAGTGCAGAGCAGGATGAGGCAGTATTAAAATTACGAGAGCTAAAAAAAAGAAAAACAAAGCCTTTTGCTATAATGGCAGAAAATATTAAAACCATAAAACGTTATGCAATACTTCCAAAAACAGTAGAAGAGCTTTTAAAAAAAGAAGAAAGCCCCATAGTTATATTTGACTGGTATGAAAGGCCGTTTTCAGAACATGTTGCACCAAACTCAAATAAAATAGGCATTATGCGTGCATATACTCCACTTCATCTTATACTATTTCAGTTTATGAAAACAAAGTTTATTATTGCTACAAGTGGCAACTTAAAAGATGAACCTATTGCAAAAACAGATATAGAGGCAGAAGAAAACTTAAAAACTTTCACAAATATATTTTTGCACCATAATAGAGAAATTTTTCAGCGAGTAGATGATAGCATATGTGCAGCAACAGATTATGGTTATATATTATACAGGCGTGCAAGGGGCTATGCACCTTTTCCTGTATGTATAAAAACAAATAAATCAGAAGAAGTTTTTACAGCAGGTGCTAACCTTAAAAGCTCACTATTATTTTATAAAGATAATTTTGCATTTTTAAGCCAATATATAGGGGATTTAGATAATGTAGAAACGGAAAAAATGTATGAAGAAGTTCATGACAATATGCAGTCCCTTTTTGAGATTTACCCAGAAGTAGCAGTAGTGGACTACCACAGCCAATATAGAAGCACATTATTTGCAGAATCAAAATATAAAAAAATAGTAAAAGTTCAGCACCATGTAGCACATTTTGCATCATGTTTAGCAGATAATTCTTATTATGGCGATGCCATAGGTGTAGTAATGGACGGTTTTGGGTTAGGTATAGATAATAAAGGTTGGGGTGGAGAAATATTTATAAAACAAGAAAATATTATAACACGTTTTAGCCATATAGAAAACTATATCCAACCAGGGTTAGATTCTGCAGCAAAAAACCCTGTGCGTATGGTTATATCTTATTTATATTCATGTGGTTTGTTAGATAAAATAGCACCACTTATGATAGAGAATAATTATACTACCATACAGGAAATTTCTTTAATTAAAATGGCAGTAGATAAAAAATTAAACTCCATAGAAACAAGTGCAGCAGGCAGGCTTTTTGAAAGTGCAGGTTCGCTTTTATTTTTTAAACGTTCTAACGAATACGAGGGGGAGCTTGCTGTTTTATTAGAAAATATCACTTTAGATAATTATATGCAAAGCTATAATTTTATATATGAAAATAATGAAATAATAATATCCCAAGCCTTGTTAGAAATGGTGGAAGATATATTAAATAATGAAGATAAAGGAAAAATTTCAACAAAATTCCATAACGGTTTTGCAAATGTAATATATAATATATGTATGGATATAAGAAATAAATACGGTATAACATCCGTTGCTTTATCCGGTGGTGTTATGCAGAATATCTTTTTAAGCAGTAAAATATATAATATGTTGACATCCTGCGGCTTTAAAGTTCTTACACATAAAAAAGTGCCTGCCAATGATGCAGGAATTGCATTAGGTCAGTTATACTGTTATCTAAATAATATTTTCTTAAAAAATGCAGAGTGATTTGAAAAAACTGATTTTAATCAAATGATAAAGTATGTCTTTTCTTAATGCTATATACTCACACCCTTATCTTAATAGTATGTATTATAACCATAGTGTATGCTACTGAATAATATATATTAATAGCTTTAATAAATTATAAATTATATACTATCTATTAATAAAAATATTATTAGTTCTGATGAACTTATCCAACACTTTTGTATAATCTATAAAAAAGTAAATAAATTAGAAAAAACATCATTTTTTTAAAAAAGACTTGACAAAATTCCCCCCCCCTCGCTATAATTATAAAAATTTTTTAAAAATGGAGAGTATATGAAAAAATCGCTATTTCTTATTTTGTTTAGCATTTTAGCTATTTTTATGGTTACTGGTTGTGGTGAAGAATCATCTAATAACAATACTGTTAATAATGGTGGTAGTGCAGGGGATAATAATACTGGCAACGATGGTAATACTGGCAACGATGGTAACACTGGCAACGACGGTAATACTGGCAGTTCAGAAGTAATGTTAAATACTATTTATGGTGGCATTTGGAAACCAGGAGGCTTGACTACCACTACATATGTTGCATTAAAAATTAAAGACAATGAAATAGTAGCTGATTATTGTGAAGAACAAAAAGCAATAAATAATGTTAGAAATGAAACAGGGTCTATTAGAAAATATTCTTATAAAAAAGAAGGTAATAGATATATTACT
>CALADT010000082.1 GCA_937890655.1 uncultured Mucispirillum sp.
GTTAGTGTGCATTTATAAGTAATTTTTATAATCTCTTTTAAATTATATCTATTGAACTTTATATCTTTTTAAAATATCTTAATAATAATTGTGTTCGTATAATCGCTTACTAAACAATGTATAAAAATATGTCCACAATCTTAATAAATATATTGTAGTAATTATAAAAATATGTTTAAATTACTTCCTTATATGTATTAATATTCATAATGGAGAAAATTATGCAAAAATATCGTATTACAAAATTGCTACTTTTATTATTAGTATTTACGCTTATAATAACAGGATGTAAAAAAGAGGTACAGCAACCGCCTGTAATTCCTACTTTAGTTTATATGGAAACTATCACTCAGCAGGATACTCCTTTTAAAGCAGAATATGTGGGTATAACTGAAGGTTCTAAATCTGTTGAAGTTCGTGCCCAAGTAGGTGGTATTCTTCGTCAAAGGCATTATAACGAAGGTCAATACGTAAATGCTGGAGATGTTCTTTTTACAATAGAATCAGATACTTATGAAGCGGCATTAAAAGCAGCAAAAGGTAATCTTGATATGGCAAAAGCACAACTTAGGCAGGCAAGGTTAGATTATGATAGGCTTTCTAACCTATTTAACACTAATTCCATAAGTAAAAAAGATTATGATGCAGCTGTTGCAGCGTATGAGTCAGCAAAAGCAAGAGTGGAAACAGCACAAGGTAATTTAAGTGATACAAAAATCCGTTTAGGTTACACAAGTGTTATAGCACCAGTTTCAGGCTATACTAGTAAAGCTAACTTTACAGAAGGTAATTTAATTTCTGTTTCTGCATCTACTCCATTAACAGTTATTAACCAAGTAAATCCAATATTTGTTAATTTCTCTATACCAGCTACTACTATGACTCAAATTCGTCTTTTAGCAAATGAGGGTAAAGTAAAAGCATCCGATGAATTAACATCTACTGTTTATACAGCTGATAAAACAAAATATCCAGAAGTTGGTAAAGTTATATTTTTTGATAAAATGATATCTCCTTCCACAGGTGATATTAAAATTAAAGCAGAATTCGCTAACCCTGCTATGGCTCTTTTACCAGGGCAATATGTTCGTGCATCTTTAGATGGTTTTACATTTATTAACGCAATCGTTATCCCACAGAAAGCTATTATACAACGTCAAGGTGGTCAATTTGTGGTTACAGTTGACGGAGAAAGTAAAGCTCACTTTACACCAGTGGAACTAGGTATGAATATGGGTAACTATTTTATTGTTTTAAATGGCTTAAAAGCAGGGGATAGGATAGTTGTAGAAGGAACCAATAAAGTAACAAGAGATGGTCAAGTAGTTGTTGATGCTAAAAATGCACAAAAACAAGTAGGAAAGCCACAAGGTAAATAATTAAGGATGTAGTATGGAAAATCAAGAAATTAAACCTAGCTTTTTTATACAAAGGCCAATATTTGCAACAGTTATTTCTATTATTATAACATTAGTGGGAGCATTAACTATTAGGATTCTCCCTATTGAGCGTTACCCAAACTTAACGCCACCACAAGTTTCCATTACAGCATCATATAATGGTGCAGATGCTGAAACTATCGCACAAAACGTGGCAGCAGTGTTGGAAAGTAAAATATTTGGTGTAGATGATATGATTTATATGAACTCTGTATCATCTAGTGCTGGTTATGTTAGTGTTACAGTAACATTTGCAGTAGGGACAGACCCCGATATTGCAACAATTAACGTAAATAACAAAGTGCAGACAGCTGTGGCACAGCTTCCTACTCAAGTGCAACAGTTGGGTTTAACCGTTACTAAAAAAAACCCGTCTACACTTTTAGTTGTAAACTTAAACTCACCAGATAATAGTTACAGCAAGATACATCTTTCAAACTATGCAGCATTAAACGTTGTAGATGAATTAAAACAAATTCCAGGTATTGGTGAAGTAAACTTATTTGGTAAAGACTATTACTCTATACGTGTATGGCTTGACCCAAATAAATTAGCTTATTATGGGCTTATTCCAGCAGATATAGCAAATATAATAAGAGCCCAAAACTCACAATTTGCAGCAGGTGCTGTTGGTTCTGCACCAATAAATGGGCAGGCAGATGTTTATTGGCAGGTGTTACCACCATTACGGTATAGCACTCCGGAAGAATTTGGAAAGTTGGTTGTAAGAGCACAGCCAGATGGCTCTATGCTTAGGTTAAAAGATGTTGCAAGAATAGAGTTAGGTGGTGAAACATACGGTGTAGCAAGTGAATTTAATGGTTCATTATCTGCAGCAATGGGTATTTATTTAGCCCCTGATGCTAATGCATTATCAGTTGCAGACGGTGTGAAAGCGAAAATGCAGGAGTTATCAAAAAACTTTCCTGAAGGTATAGAATATAGTATTTTATTTGATAGCACAAAATTTATTACAGTTTCTATTCATGAAGTTATTAAAACATTAATAGAAGCATTAGTTCTTGTTGTTATTATTGTATATATCTTTTTACAAAACTGGCGGGCTACATTAATCCCTTCTATTGCCGTGCCTGTATCTATTATAGGAACATTTGCAGGTATGTATGTTTTAGGTTTTTCCATAAACATTTTAACATTGTTTGCAATGGTTTTATCCATAGGTATGGTTGTGGATGATGCGATTATCGTTGTTGAAAACGTGGAACGTTTAATGGCCACAGGTTTAAGTGTAAGAAAAGCCACTGCAAAAGCTATGCATGAAGTAACAAGGCCTGTTATTGCAGTTGTGCTTGTTTTATCTGCCGTATTTATCCCTGTTGCCTTTATGGGTGGTTTAGCAGGTGTAATGTATAAACAGTTTGCCATAACCATTGTTATTTCAGTTGTGTTATCAGGTATTGTAGCATTAACATTTACCCCTGCACTTTGTATGCTGTTACTAAAAAAATCCCATAAAGAAGAAAAAGCCTTTTTCCATAGAGGGTTTAATAGAGGTTTTGAGTTTCTAACCCATGGTTATATTAAGGGTGTTAAATTTATATTAGGTAATAATATAATTGCAGTTCTTTTATATGTATTAACAATAGTAGGTATAGTATTACTATTTATGAGAATACCTACGGGGCTTGTTCCAGAAGAGGATCAGGGTGCAATTTTAGGTGTTGTTCAGCTTCCTGATGGTGCTTCAATTGATAGGTCATCAGAATTTATAGCAGATTTAACAAAAAAATTAAACCAAGAACCAGCTATTGATAGTTTTATGACACTTGCAGGTCTTGATATATTATCAGGTTCTGTTCGTCCGAATATGGGTGCAATATTTATTGATCTTATTTCATGGGACCAAAGGAAATCAGACGATATGAAATCAGATGCCATAGTAAAAAAATTATATGGTATGGGTATAGTATCTCCTGAAGCAGCGGTATTTGCCTTTAACCCGCCACCAATTCCAGGTATGGGTGCAACAGGTGGTTTTGAAATGTGGATAGAAAACAGAATAGGGGACTCAACAGAAAAACTTTACCAATATGCAATGCAAATTGTTGCAGCTGCAAACCAGCGTAAAGAGCTTTTAGGTGTTAGAACTTCTATGAGTATTACAGCGCCACAGTTACAGCTTTCTGTTGATAGAGAAAAAGCGTTATCCATGGGTGTATCAATATCTGATATATTCTCTGTGTTATCTTCAACTTTTGGGCAATCATATGTTAATGATTTTAACTTATATGGTAGGTCTTATAAAGTTTATGCACAGGCAGATTCAGAATACAGGGCAACACCTAGTGATTTAAATAAATTATATGTAAGAAGTGGCAGTGGTAAAATGGTGCCTATTTCAACAGTTGTATCATATACTGAAAAAGGTGGTGCATACACTATTGAAAGGTTTAACAACTTCCCTGCAACTAAAATCTTTGGTAATAAAGCAATGGGTTATAGCTCTGGTGAAGCTATGAAAGTAATAGAAGAAGTAGCTAGAGAGATTTTACCACAAGGGTATAACATCAGCTGGTCTGGTCAATCATATCAAGAAAAAGTTTCATCAGGTAGCACAGTAATAGTTTTTGCACTTGCTATGATCATGGTATTTTT
>CALADT010000083.1 GCA_937890655.1 uncultured Mucispirillum sp.
TTCCTGCTCTTTACCGGGCGGAAAATGTTCTTTTAAAAGAAGGATAGCTTTTTTATATATTCTTGCAATAAGCGATTCTGAAAGGTTTAATTTACTGCCTATTTCTTTAAATGTTAGACAATGACCATCATAACCTATATAATGCTTAATTATTAAACGACTTCTATCATCTAATACCTCAAGCAGTTTATTTATGCCTGTATTTTTATCAAAATCAATTTCTAACGGCTTTTCTTCTACTTTGCATATATATAAGTCTAAATTATCAAATTCATACTCATAATTAATTATAGAGTTTTTATTTTCAAATGTATCTATTAATGACCTTTTTTGATACATAAAGTCTTTTAACCTGTATTTAATTGTAGATATAGTAAATTTATCATTATCATAATTCTTTTTAAAATACTCATAAGCTACTTTTAATGCTTCCTGATAGAAATCATCAAAATCAATATCTGTAACACCAGCAAGGGAAGAGTAATACCATTTTTGCAATGCACCTTTTAAACTATCTATATAACTTTGTGCTTTTGCCCATATTTCAATGTCAGATATTACTTTATTCTGATTAGGTTTATTTTTATCAGATTTAGCACTATCTAATAAGTTATTTTTTAATTTATATATAAATCTTTTTGCCTTTCTTTTTGAAAGTGCTTTTGAGAGATTACATAATTTATCGTAAGATTTTTTTATTTTTGCTGGTGTTGTAAACTCTTTAAAATCAGAGTAGTTGAAAGCTATAAATGTAAAAATATGTTTTAATACTAATGGATTATAGCCATCATTAAGCATTCTTTTGATAGTCATTTTATAACTTTTAAGCTCATTTTTAGTGAAAGAAATGTTTACCTGCTTTAAATATTCTTGATATATGCTAAATATATCAGCAGTAAATTTGTTTATATCATCAGCACTATAATTATTTGTGATTTTAGATACATTTATTTTATAGTTATAAACACCATAAACAAGTTCAGCAGATAAGTAATCATCAACTATAAACTGCTTTAATATAGAACGGATAGAACTTTCACTGTTATTAACACCCAGCATTGATTTTAATTTATTTACAGATATTCGGACTTCATTTATTCCAGATAGTGCATATGTTCTAAATTTGTTTAATAAAGTGGCTGTAAGGTAATGAAAATCATATTTTAAATCAATCCCCTCTATAAGTGCTAATATATCCTGATTATCAGAAATTACTTTTTCGGTAGGTTCATATAAATCTTGATTATATATTAAATTATTCCCTTTATATTTACGAATTAAACCAAGTTCAATAAGCTGTTCAAGTTTAGTCCTTATAGTCTGTTTTGTCTTTTCATTTAAAGTCAATCTTTTAATATCATTTAAAGTAAGTTTATCTTTTTTAGAAAATATTATCTGATTAAGCATGACTGCAAGTTCTAAATCCTGTGTTAATTCCAATAAATAATCACGCACTGGTATTTTTACAGAATTATATAAATCTTGACTGTGAAAACGGATTTGTTTTTTTCTTATTTCAGCGGTTACCATAAAGCACCACTGCCATATAAAAAAAACAATATTTTGTAGTTTGAAATGCACTGCCTATTAAATAATAGGCAGTAAAAAAATTGCTGTCAGAAGCAGGAGAATATTTTTGATTAGCGAAAGAAAAGAACTCTATGCTTCTAACAATTACCCCTGAAATAATTATATAAAAAATCCAGGGTATATTAAACCTCTGTACCAGATTAGGAATCCGTCGCTCTATCCAACTGAGCTACAGAGGCATTGATAATCTTATATGATAAATCATTTTATTTGTCAATATCTTTTAATATATTAATCACACTATTATAAATTCCAAAAACGATTGCAACAGATAAAATAAAAAAAGTGGTTGTTAA
>CALADT010000084.1 GCA_937890655.1 uncultured Mucispirillum sp.
TTTTATCTGCCATAATTACAGGTGTATTAATGGGTATAATAAGTTATAAAATAATAAACCATAAAGAGATAATAAAGAAATTTCAAAATATATAATAGTTTATAAATAATTTTTTAATATGAAATATTTTAAATTAATGGCATAAAAATATAAGGGCAGAATAAGAAAATATTAAAAATAAAATTGCCACTCAACGCCAGTTGTAGTGTTTGTGGTAGTTGTATCACTAAATGTGTGCATATTTTTTACAGCTATATTGCTATGACTATTATAACCAAATTTTAATTCTATAACAGACATATTTATATGTTGCTTTATCATATAAGCATATGAAAATTGCATATTTTTAAAAGGTTTTATAATAGCTTCAAAACCTGAAACATATTGAATATCACTAGAGTTCCATATATTTAGCCCAAAAATATTATTAGTAAAATATCCAAGTAAAGAATTGATTAATATGTTTGATACATCGTTGGAAAGGAGCGTGTTTTCTCCTTCCTTATCAAAAATAGCCATACTTTTTGTAGTAAACCCTGTTATACCGGTACTAAACCGTGAAAGAGGGGATTCGTTACTTCCATAATATGTTAGGTTGCCATAGTATGGTAACGCATAGGAGTTTAAAAAATTGCTATTAAGGTATGAATTAAAAGACGTAATATATGGGCTTTGTAAATATGCTAAAATATCATTTCTATTAGTATATTTAAACACAAGCTCATTGCCATATGTATTATATGTGTTATAATGGTCTGCATTACTAATATTTGTGTTATTACTGTTTTTATCCATACTGCTTTCAACAGCATAAATATTAGTGCAGGTAAATAACATAATTGTAAAAATATGTATTAGTAAACTTTTTCTCATAGTATAAATATGTATTAAATATCACAAAAATGCAAGTAAATAAAGGGTTATTTTTATGAAAATACTAAAATTGGCATGTATTATCAGCAAGAGAAATAAGTATATTATTATAATTTACTCCAAAATTACCATTTTGCACTATAATATTATTGTTTTCATCTTCTTCATTTGCTGTAATATTAATACTTAAATTTACGTTTTGCCCATTAAATTTTTCAAGCATAGCCTTATCAATAGTTAAGTATGATAAAACATCAGTGCCGTAATAGACATATAAATAAGGTGTATCTGTTTTTATTACTTCATCATTGATTTTTACTTCTACTTTACTAATATTAAGCCTGCTGTTTTCAAGTAAGGGGTCATGCTTTTTAATTTGTGATGAAATAATATACTGGATTTCTGCTTCCCTATCAATACAAGCAAAGTTTAGGTTATTTGCTTCTATATGGTTTATATTAAATAGTTCAATAGAAGCATTAATATTTGTAAAGCTATGGTTATTTATATTTTTATAAGTTTCAGCATAAAGGTTAGTGGTAATAAATATAAACAACGTTAAAAAAATAATTTTAAACTTCATATAACATCCTTAAGATTTATATAACTTATTTAAATCTTACATAGAAATAATCTTATAATTATTCTTTTATAATATTGCAAGTAGAATATTCATAAACTTAACAAACAGGTTCATTATGTAATATTTATTATACCTTTTTCTATATGAAAAATAAAACATTCTGTATTTTTGTTATAAACTTTCTTTAAAATAGTAGCATAGTTTTTAAGCTGTTTTTCATATATTTCTATATTATTATTTGTAATATTTCCTGTTTTATAGTCCATTATAACTATTTTATCATTAAATTCGCTGTATATATCAACAGTGTATAGGCTGTTATTTATACCTATGCGTCTTTCTTTAAAAACTCTTCCTTTAAAAAGTGATTGCCATTTTGGTTCATTATATACTTTATACAGGTATGATTTTAAAAGTGATAAATTTTCTTCGCTTATTAAAGCACCATACCTTGAATCCATAAATTTTTCGCTATCTTTTATACTATCTTTATTATTATAATCTAAAAGATATAAGCCACTGTGTAAACATGTGCCTAAAAGAGTAGCTTCATAACTATGGGTTATATTTTCTTCATTATATTTATTAAAACATGCAAAATCTGTTAAATAATCTTTTTCATCGTTTATATTAATGTTTATAACTTCGCTTTTTCTTTCTACTATTTCTTTTTTCTGCAATGGTTTTAATTCACCTATTTCTTGGTTATTATTTAATATAGATGATAATAGCTGTGATAAATTAGTGGGTTTATCTTTAAAAGGTTCGCAGTTTATAAAAAGAGCTTGTTCTGCCCTAGTCATAGCAACATAAAGCATATTTACACTATCCTGCAAAGAGAGTATATTTTCTTTTTCTATATTTTTATATTCTTCTGTATTTTTAATAAAATTAGCAGGGTCTTGACTATATACATAACACAGTTCAGCATTACCAAATTCGTCATTTTCTGCAACGAAAAAAGTAGTATATTGTGCATTAAGTTTTATATCTGCTTTAAGGTTAGGTAATATAACCACAGGAAACTGTAATCCTTTTGATTTATGTATGGTCATAACAGTAACAGCATTATTTTCAGAAGCAGAAAGTGCCTGTATATCTGCTGCTGCTTTATTTAGGTTATCTTTAAATAACACAATATTTTTTTCCCCATATACAGCTTGTTCCATAATATCTAATGTGGCTGTAAAATCAGGGTTATTGGAAAACCTGTTTTGTAAATCTAGTTTATCTGATAAAAACAGAAGTTTTTCAAAAATGGAGCTATTTATCATATTTTCCACATATGATTTTATAATACTACTTTCCTTATAAATCTGTTCTTTACTTTCTAAAACACTATTGCATATGGCACGTGGGCTTGTTAGGGCGTATTGAATAAATGAAAACATACTACCTGTTTCTATAAATTCTGCTAAAGATAGTAATATATTATAAACAGGGGAGCTTGTAAGTTTTGCAGATGTTTCTACCTGCACAGGTATTTCTTTACTTTCTAAATACTCAATTAAATCAGCCCCTTGTTTATTTGAAACTATTAATATGGTAATATCTTTATAGGAATACCCAGCTTCTATACACTGCTTTATTTTTTCATAGCTATATGTAACAAAATAATGGTCAATATCTTTATTATCAGGTTGGTGGTTAATTTCCACATACCCTAAACCGTTTTTCTCGTGGGATTTTTGGTCTATTTTAAATATATCAAAATTACCTTTATAACATTCATAAATTTCATTTGATACAAAGTTTACAATATCTACAATATTTTTACCACTTCTATAATTTGTATCAAGAGTTTTGGAAGTAAGTTTATTTTTATATTGTTTTAAAAGTGTTCTAAATAGTGAGGAGCTACCACCACGAAACCTGTATATATTTTGTTTTGGGTCCCCAACGTAGAAAAAACTACCGGCTTTATCATTTTGGCCAATACCTGCCATAGATTCATCAGCCAACGGTTTTAAAGAAAGCCATTGGGAAATAGAAGTATCTTGAAATTCATCAATAAGTAAATGGTTTATTTTACTATCCAGCCTAAAATAAAGGTAATCTTTATCAATATGTGATTCTTCTGTTGCAAGCATATAATATACTTCTTCACTAATATCGCTGTATGTTAAAATATTTAATGATTTTTTAATATTTTTCATTTTGCTGTGGAGTTTTTGCCCAAGGTTTAAGGCAAGCCCTGTGATTATTTTACCATATAGAATATAGTATTCTTTTAATTTTTCTCTTATTTCTGCATGTATATTATATTGTGTTGATGAGAAAGTATATTTTTTAAAAGAAGGCGTTTCTTCCCCTAACTCCACTTTTAGCATGGATATTTTTATAATATCTTTAATATTCGTTTGTGATAATTTATCTATTGCTTTTGTTTGTGTAACATTTAAAGCATCCATATTAAAAGTATTTTTAAAATCAATACATAATTCAGGTATTGTTTTTTGTAGTAGTATGGCATTATCAAGCATATTGTTAATAGTTTCTTTACTAGGTGCGTTTTTAAGTGCATTTTTTAATTCTATGGTGTTTTCTGCTGTAAAATCAGCATAGCTTTTTAACCTATCTATTAAAATATTTGTAGATATTCCTAAAACCACATATATTTTTTTAAATATCTCTTTCCAACTATTATCCTTTAAAATATCTGATAATATTTCATAAAAAGCGTCGTTTTTTAGCATATTTATTTCATCTTCGCCGCAGTCTGACGTGACACGCTACCCGGCTCGTCTTCGCTTTCCATATTAAAATCCGGCCTAAAGCCTGCTTCAAAAGGGAATATTCTTAAAATAGAGTTATTAAAGGCATCAATAGTTTTAATATTTAATTCAGAAAAATGGGTAAATAAGTTATTTCTTGCTTCTATTGCTTTTATTTTAATAAATTCATCTGTAAACTCTGTTTTTAAAAGGGTGGCATAGTTTTTCATTAATGGGGTAATAAAATCCAGCTCACTTTGTTCTGCTTTATTATCTGCTAAATCGTTTATTATTTTAATAATACGTTCTTTCATTTCTGCTGTTGCTTTTTTTGTAAATGTTAAGCATAAAATATCTCTAGGCTGTACACCTGTTAAAAGCATACCGGCTACACGCATGGAAAGTTGATAAGTTTTCCCTGTGCCTGCTGAGGCTTCAAGGGCAAGGTTTTCATATTTATTTAGTGAAGAAGCCATTTTTCCTCCCACATATACTTGCATAGTCGCAGTAATTGCATACTTTTGTATCTTCTGTCTGCATAAACGGTGTATCTTTATTTATTATATCTTTTAATATGTTATTAATTAGTTCCACACTTTCATCATAAAAATCCATATTAAAGCCAGTAATGTATTGAAATTGTTCTTTTAAGCTAAAATAAAAAAGCTCTTTTGGTAACTTTTTCATATGTTTTTTTATAATTAGGGCATAAAAGGGTAGTTGTATATCTGCTATTTTTTCAAAATCTTTGCTTGTTGCTATAATATCAATATTTTTCATATCTTTATATTTATAGTCTGTTACATAAAGTTCGTTATCTTTTTCTTCTATTTTATCAATATAGCCTATTAAGTTAAAGTTGTTATGTGTTACTTCTATTTTTTCTTCCCTTGCTGTAACAGTGTAACCCTGCATTACATGTTCTACTTCTGCTTCTACTATTTTAGGTATGTTATTATAAACAATATCTGAAACAAACTGTTCCACATTGCTGTATTTATAAGCATGGTATTCTTTTATTAAATTAATATATTCTTTTTGGAATAATGATAGGTAGTTTTTATCTGTAACTGATACACCTTGTTTATAAAGGTTATCTAGTGTATTATGTAACACTATACCAAAAATTTGGCTGTTTAAACTATATTCTGATTGGGATTGTGGCTGTAAATACAATATTTTTTTAAAATAAAACTGTAAGGAGCATGATATATATATTTTAAGAGATGATGC
>CALADT010000085.1 GCA_937890655.1 uncultured Mucispirillum sp.
GGCTTGATGAAAAAGAAATACCACCCTCTTTAATATTAGGGCATGAAATGTTCATTTCAAGCATATCAACCCTAGGAGTTTCATCTAAAATTTTTGCTACTTCTATGTATTCATCAATAGTTTTTCCCCAGAAATTAACGATTACTCTAGTATCAATATTTTTAAGTGCAGGTAGTTTTTCTGTAACAAATTTTTCAACACCTACATTTTGTAATCCTATTGCATTAAGCATCCCAGAATATGTTTCTGTAATACGTGGCATAGGGTTGCCTTCTGTTTCATTAAGAGAAATCCCTTTTACTGAAATACCACCTATTTGAGTTAAATCAGTAAATCTTTTAAACTCTAACCCATAACCAAATGTTCCACTTGCTGCAATTATAGGGTTTTTAAATTCAATTCCACAAATATTTGTTTTTAATCTATCCATTTTATCACCTAATTAACGCTTCCCAATCAACTTTAAAACCATCAAAAATTGGCCCTTCTACACAACATCTTCTACGTTCTTTTTTACCGTTTTCATTAATCGTTATCATGCACCCTAAACATGCACCTACACCACAACCCATTTGTTCATCTAATGAAATATCTATTGGTATATTATTTTCACCACATAAATTAGTCACTGCCTGTAACATTCTATTTGGACCACAAGCATAAATTTTATCATATTTATTAATATTTTCACTTAATGGAACTAATACATTACCTTTTATACCCAAAGAACCGTCATCAGTTGTAATAAATAATTCATCACAAATAGATTGTAGATAATCATACATTAAAATATCTGTTTTACTTCTTCCACCGTAATAAATTATTACTTTCATACCTAATTTTTTTAATTTTTTTGCTGAATTTATCATTGGTGCAAGCCCAATACCGCCTGCAATTAAAGCAACTGTTTTATCTTTTTCAAATCTAAAAAAATTACCTATTGGGCCTGTTACAAGAAAATTATTTCCAGGTAACGCTTCTGATAATACTTTTGTTCCTCTGCCAGTAATCATATATAGACAAGTTCTTCTGAAGTAATTTCGCATATAGCAAAAGGCCTTTTTAATAAAGTATCTGTAAGATATACATTATCACTATGTGGAGAAATCATAAAAAAACGCCCAGCATTTTTTTCTTTTGCTATTTCTGTACATTTTAGCTCTAAATAACCGAATTTTTCGCTTAACATAGTGTTTTTAACAACTGTAGCTTTCATAATCTTCCCCTAATTATTTATACAATTTAACACATATTATAATAATACAAAAATAAATTATTTTCTATAAAAAATTAACCTATACCAAAATAAGATGTGGAATCTTTATACATTTCTTTCAAAGTTTTACTTAAAATTGCATTTTTATTACTATTTAAATCATTATCTTCTTGTAATATTTCTATAATATCGTTTTTAACTTTTTTGATTATTTTAGCATCTGCTATAATATCTGCAAATTGTAAATCAGGCACACCAGATTGTTTTGTTCCAAAAAAATCACCTTGTCCACGAATTTTTAAATCTGCTTCTGCTAATTTAAACCCATCAGAATATTCAAGCATTGCTTTTATTCGTTGCTGGCTATGTTCACTAATTTTATCAGATGACACTAATAAGCAATATGACTGAATACTATTTCTACCAACCCTGCCTCGTAATTGGTGTAATTGAGATATACCAAATCTTTCTGCATTTTCTATTAAAATAACAGTTGCCTCTGGAACATCCACCCCTACTTCTACGACTGTTGTAGAAACTAATATATCCATATTTCCATATTTAAAATCATGTAAGATTTGTCTTTTTTCATCAGCTTTCATTTTTCCATGAAGCAAACCTATATTTTTTGTTTTAAAATATTTTTTTACTTCTTCATAACTTTGTGTTGCTGCTTTTAATTCTAACTTATCACTTTCATCTACTAAAGGATAAATAAAATATGCTTTTTGTTTCTCTTTAAGACGTTCTTCTACAAAATCAAATGCTTTATTAATATGATTTGATTTATATGATAATGTAATACATGGAATACGTCCAGGAGGTAGTTCATTAATTATGCTAACATCTAAATCACCATATAAAGTCATAGCTAATGTTCGTGGAATTGGGGTTGCTGTCATTAATAATATATCAGGATTATAACCTTTATCTATTAATAATTTACGTTGATGCACTCCAAACCTATGTTGCTCATCAGCAATAATTAAACCTAATTTTTTAAAATTAACATTATCTTCAATTAAAGCATGGGTGCCAATAATAATATTTATTTCACCATTTAATATAAGCTCTTTAGTTATTTCTTTATTTTTTTTGGTAATAGACCCTGTTAAAATACCACATTTTAAATTTAATTTATCAAAAAATGATTTTGCGTTATTATAGTGTTGCTCTGCCAATACTTCTGTTGGTGCTAGCATAACAACTTGATAACCATTGTGGCAAACAACAGCAGCAGAAATAAATGCAATAATGGTTTTACCACTACCAACATCTCCTTGAACTAATCTATTCATTTGTTTTGGTAAAACCATATCATTTAATATATCTAACAATGCTTTTTTCTGAGATGATGTTAATTTAAATGGCATAATATTTTTAATAATATTTAAGTAATCTTTATCAAGATTATATTTTATACCATTACTTTGGTTATAA
>CALADT010000086.1 GCA_937890655.1 uncultured Mucispirillum sp.
GCTTCACGAATAGAGTTATTAAGTGAATTTTCTGCGTTACTTAAAGCCATTTCAGCATGTAATCTTTCCACTTTTGCAAGCATACCTGCTTTTTCTAACTTGATTGCCTTATTATAATGGTCCTGCATAGAATCTCTTACTTCTTTTTTAAGCTCTATAACATCATTTACAAATCGTAGTGTAAAATATTTCTGTGCCATATCCATACCTAATTCATCATGGCGAACGGTCTGCCCTGCTTTTGATATATTATAATTTGCACTGGCAAGCTTATTGGCAGCATATATTTTACCTCCTGTAAATACAGGCCATATCATTGTGGCATTTAATGTAAATAATTGCTCCTGCTGGACTACCTGCTCCACACTGTTAGGAATATGTTCACTAATATCTGGAAGTGGAACCTGTAATGGTGGCAGGTTACCAAAAGCGTTATGGATACCGTTTTTAAGATGAGTTAAATCCACATCCATTACTAAATCATTTCCAAAATAAGAATATACACCATTAATAGAAAAACGTGGAGAATAAAGCCCTAGTGCAGCTTTTTTCAAATAATCTTTTTCTTTAAAATCTGTTTCTGCTTGTGCCATACCCTCATGAGTGCCATATAAACTTTCAAGTGCTTGAGTATATGTTACATCTTCAGCATAACTTTTCAAGGATACTAAAACAATCAGTAAACACAAAATAAGTCTTAATTTCTTCATTTTCTCCATACCATATAAAACTAATATTTTAATATACTATTATTTTTTTTATTTTTTTACTACTATTATTTATTGATTTTTTTATACAATAATGCTTATAATGTTCTATATTTGACAATGAAAATGGTGTTGTATGGATTTTAAATATAACTTTTTAGCAGTTTTAGATGATAATTATTTTCAAGATAACGCACCAAAATATGCAAATCTAATAGAGAGTTATGCCCAAATAATATGGTATAGAATAAAAAATAAAAATTTTAATATTGAGAATATTAAATCAGTAAGAAAAGCAGTTACAAAATGCCCCCTTGTTATAAGCTGTGAGTATAATATAGCTTTAAAGTATGGTTATGTTGGAGTTCATTTAAATA
>CALADT010000087.1 GCA_937890655.1 uncultured Mucispirillum sp.
AAGTTTATTCTCTATACAGGGTTAGGTGCTGCAATTTGGTGCACTATTTTAGCCTTTGTAGGTTATTTTGTAGGGGATAATATTAACATTATTAAAGAAAAAATAAATTATATTATGCTGTTTGTATTTCCGGCATTAATTTTGCTTGTAATTTTATATATTTTATTATATAAATACCGAAACAAAAAGAGAAAGAATCTCGAAATAGGTGTATAAATGAAAAAGTTATTTGTATTATTATTTGTAGTTTTAAGTTTCCAAATAGTAAAAGCAGAAATGTATGAAGTAAAGTCAGGAGATACTTTATACGGAATTTTATCTAACACGTTTTCCCCACAAGAAATGGTAGAAATCAATAGTCAGATTAAAAAAGAATATAAAGGTTTTGTTTTAAAACCTGGTATGAAAATAGCTTTAGATAATGATAAAGTAACTTTATATGCAGCAGTTGATAAAGATATTATTATAGAAAAACAGCCTGATGGTATTGCTAAAGTTAGCATTAATACATATGAACAAGAGATTATGAAAGTGGTAGTAAAAGGCACTATTATGAATAATCTTTTTGAAGCTATGTATAAAGCAGGAGAAGATGCAGAGCTTGCAGCTAATTTAGCAAGTATTTTTGAATGGGAGATAGATTTTTTAAAAGATTTACGCCCAGGAGATAGGTTTGTTGTATTAGTAGAAAAGAAATTTATAAAAGATAAATATGCAGGCTATGGTAAAATTTTAGCAGCAGATTTTTATAATCAAGGTAAATTAAGCAGAGCAGTTTATTATAATGACGGAGAAAAAAACAAAGGTTATTATAATGAAAAAGGGGAAGGATTAGAACGTGGTTTTTTAAGAGTGCCACTTAATTATTCTAGAATTAGTTCCCGTTATTCTACTTCAAGACTTCACCCTGTATTAGGCTACCATAGACCACACTATGGAGTAGATTATGCAGCACCTATTGGCACACCTGTAAAAGCAACAGCTAGTGGGATTGTAAAAATAAAATCAAGAACAAAAGGTAACGGTAACTATATAGCATTACGCCACCCTAACGGTTATGAAACATTTTATTTACATTTAAACGGTTTTAATAGAGCAATAAAACAAGGTAGCCCTGTAACACAAGGTCAGATTATTGGTTATGTAGGTTCAACAGGTTATTCCACAGGCCCACATTTAGATTATAGAATAAGAAAAAATGGTAAATGGTTAAACCCTTTAACATTTGTAGCAACACCTAAAACATTAAAAAAAGATGATGTTCCATTGTTTTTAGAACATGCAGCAAGTTTCTTTAATCAATTAAATTTATCTACACCAGTGTATGCACAAACTACACCAGTTTATAGTGTATTACCTGTAACTTCTACTTATTTAGTGCAATTCTAATTTAAGATTATATAGCCCATTTTTAATGTTTATTAAATGGGTTTTTTTATTTATTAGATATTATTAATTATATGGATTAATAAAAGAGTAGTATATGAAATAATAAAGTATATATAAAGCTATAATTATTAGTGAAATAAGTGATTTTTATATATTATAAACTAATATTATTTTTTAATAATAAGTGATAAAATTTAAATTAAATAATTATAAATATTTTATTATAAATTTATTGTTGCATATGTTTTTTATATTTATAAGAACATATATTTTGATTTAGATAAGTTTTTAATTGTATCACTTTCTTTATCTAATATCATAATTATAATCTTAT
>CALADT010000088.1 GCA_937890655.1 uncultured Mucispirillum sp.
TATTCAAAGTTACTAGTATAGATATTTATATAAAATTTATCAAATAATATATTATTAAATAATTTTTAAAATATTTTTTTATGTTCAAGATTGATATATAATAATTGGAAAATATTATATATTTTTAAAACTATAAATTTTGAAAGTAGAGTTATTATTAGAGCATTATAATAATAAAAATATAATCTTTATTGAAAAAGTAGTAATATTTAAAAAATAAAGAATTTATGATTTATATATCTTTTGAAAAAAGAAAAGGTGGGTGGTATATGTAATTAATTATTTTATCTTTAAATAAAAATAGATATACCACTATTGTAACAGCTGTAATATGTCTTCTAACTCTTTTTTTATTTCTTCTTTATTAATTGAATTACTAGATATTTCTGGCTTTTCGTCTTCACTAGCTACTTCAATACTGTTTTTTTTACTATATAATTCTTTAATACGCTGTTTAGCACCTTCAATAGTGTATCTTTCACTATGAAGCATATCTTTTAATTGGGTTAGTATTTCAATGTGTTTTTCATTATAAAACCGTTGCCCACCAGAAGATTTAACTGGCCTTAACTGTCTAAATTGGCTTTCCCAGTATCTTATTGTAGATGCAGGTAAGTCAAGTTGTTTAGAAACATCACCTATTTTATATAGTTTCTCTATCATTTACTTCATCTTTAAATAACTGGCTAGGCCTAAAAACTACAACTGTTCTTGGTTCAATAACAGTTTCTTTACCTGTTTTAGGGTTTCTACCAATTCGTCTACCTCTTTTTTTAACTTCAAAATTACCAAAACCAGATATTTTAATATTTTTTTTATCTAAAATATCTGTTTTTATCATATCAAAAACTTCATCAACGACTAATGCAATGTCTTTCTTTGTAAGACCAATTTCTTTATGGATATTTTCCACCATATCTGCTTTTGTCATTTTAATGCCTCCTATTTTAAATATGATTTATAATATATTATTAACTGCCCATTTAATTAATATAATGCAGGAGTAGTGTATTATACTAATTTTTAAATAAAATGTCTATATTATTTTTCTCTAATAATTTTAATAGTTCTATCTGTAATGTTACTATTCTGTGCTATTTTTTTTGCGTTATCTATATTTGTGCAGCATACTTTTATATTATATGTTTTTTCTGTTACATTTATCTGTTTTATTAATGATTGTAAGTTACGTTTTCTTGCATATTCAGTTGCATCATCTTGTGTTAGAAAATCTTCCATATGATTTACCCTAACATTATCTACAAAATCACTACCAGCATCATTTTTTTCATAAACTTTCCAAACAGTATAAGTATTAGAGTATGTATCTAAAACACTATATTTGTTTTGGCTTTTATTACTTAATTCTTTTACTTTATTAAATTGTTCTTTACTAATATTCTCAAATAAAATTGCATATTCTTTTTTTATAACAGGCTGTTTTTGTGTAGCAGGTGGTGATGCTTTTTTTACCACTGCCGGTTTTACAGGCTCTGCAACAGGTTGAATATTCTGTTTTCTTTCTAACTGACTACCCAATTCCTTAAGTTTTGTATTATCAATAGAAGCAGTTTCCTCTTTTAATGTTTCCACAGGAGTATCTGTAAACTCAAAAATCTGTATTTGAACATAGCCTAGTTTTTCTTCTTCTGTTCTAGTATCAATAGGTGGTGGTGCCTGAACAACCTCCACAACAGGTTCTGAAAATACTCCAAGATAATTTGCTATACCTAATCCTGTTAAAAGAATAATGGCAAGAGCTAAAGCATGCCTTTTATCAAAACGTTTTTTGGCTACTTTTGTAGGCTTATATTTTAAAGACTCTAAATACTCTTTATTAATATCAGCTAAAGATTTGTCATAGTAATTATAAAGATTAAGATTATGCATTTTATATTATCTCTAACACAATAATTAGTCTTTTTTCTCATTAATTAATTTAGAAGCTAAATGACTAGGTAATTCTTCATAATGGCTAAATTCCATAGTAAACATACCATGACCACCTGTCATACTTCTTAAATCTGGAGCATATTTTAATATTTCAGACATAGGCACAGAAGCACTAATATGCTGACCTGCTGTTTGTGGTTCAACATTGGTTATTTTACCACGACGGGAGTTTAAATCCCCAACTATTGCTCCAACATATTGTTCTGGACAATATACATCTATTATCATAATAGGTTCTAATATTACAGGTTTTGCTTCCATAGCGATTTTTTTAAAGGCCATAGATGCTGCAATTTTAAAAGCCATTTCAGAACTATCTACTGAATGGTATGAACCGTCATATAGTGATGCTTTAAAATCAACCATAGGAAAACCGGCAAGTATTCCTTCCTGTGCTGCTTCTATAACACCTTTTTCAACTGCAGGAATATAGTTTCTAGGCACAACACCACCAACAATTCTATCTTCAAACTCAAACCCTGCACCTTTTTCAAGTGGTGAAAGCTCCAACCATACATCTCCATATTGACCTTTTCCACCTGATTGTTTTTTATATTTACCTTGTCCATTTGCTTTAATTTTAATTGTTTCCATATAAGGCACTTTTGGTGTATTTAATTCCACATGGACATTAAATTTTTTCATTAATTTTTCAGCAACTATTTCCACATGCATTTGCCCCATACCTGAAAGAAGTAAATCACCTGTTTTATCATCTCTTTTTAATTTAATACCTTTATCTTCTTCCATAAGTTTACTAAGTGCGTTAGAAACTTTATCTTCATCTTCTTTTGATTTTGGAGTAATAGAAAATGAAATAACAGGCTCGCCTAATGTTACAGCAGGAAAAGTTATAGGGTCTACATCTGAAGAAAGAGTATCAAAAGTATTTGTGTATTTTAATTTAGTAGTCATACCTATTTGACCAGCTGTTAGTTCATCACATTTTACAAAGTTTTTACCTTGTAATATATAAAGTTGTGATATTTTTTCATACTCTTTTTTATTAACATTATATATTTGACTATCATTTTTTATTTTACCAGAATAAACTCTAAAAATAGATAGTTTACCTGCATATGGGTCTGCAAAGGTTTTAAAAACAAATGCAGAAAATTCTTTATCTTCAGCTGTTACATCAACAGGTTCCCCAGATTTATCATCAATCGCAAATGCTGCTTCTCGTTGTAGTGGGGAAGGTAGGTAATCGATAATACCTTCTAATAATAGTTTTGAACCAACATTTTTTATGGCAGAACCACAAAAAACAGGCACAAATCTTTTTGTAACAACTCCTTCCCTTAAACCTTTTCTGATTTCTTCTTCTGTGAATTCTACACCGTCTAAATATTTTTCAATTAAAGTATCATCTGTTTCTGAAACGGCTTCTATAAGTTTTTGCCTATGAAGTTCTGCTTCCTGCATAAGGGAGCTAGGTATATCTTCTATTGTATATTGAGCAGTAGGTTCAGCAGGGTACATTAATGCTTTCATCCTAACTAAATCAATAATACCAGTAAAAGAGCTTTCTTTACCTATTGGTAAAAAAATAGGCAAAGGAACAATACCAAAAGCTTTTTCTATATCACCTAATGCTTTATAAAAATCAGCACGTTCTTTATCCATTTTATTAATAAATATTAGTTTTGATAAGTTATATTCTTCAGCATATTGCCATACTTTTATTGTTTCTGCTTTAACCCCTGTTATGGCCGAAGCAATAATAACTGCACCATCAACAGCAGAAAGCACACATTTTGTTTCATGTAAAAAGTTAGTATATCCTGGAGTATCAATAATATTTAATAAATTTTTATTCCAAGTAACAGATGCTACTTTTGCATTAATAGAAAACTTTTTATCTATTTCTATTTGGTCAAAATCCATAACACTTGTGCCGGATTCTATATTTCCTATTTTTTCAGTTGCACCTGTATTATATAAAACTGCTTCTATTAAACTAGTTTTTCCTGCACCACCGTGAGAAATAAATGCTACATTTCTTATCATACTTGTTTCCATATAATACCTCCGAATAAAAACCTATTCATTCATCTAAATATTTAATATTATCAGTAATATTCCTAATTTACAAGTATTTTTTTATTATTTGAATAAAAAAGTTGTGTTTTTGAAAAAAATGTATATAAATATATT
>CALADT010000089.1 GCA_937890655.1 uncultured Mucispirillum sp.
ATTTGTTGCTGATAAATAACCTTATATTAATAGTAACCTATTAATAAGGTATAAAATGCCCGAGGCCGGAATCGAACCGGCACAGGTGAAATACCCGAGGGATTTTAAGTCCCTTGCGTCTACCAATTCCGCCACTCGGGCGGGCAATACTCTATAAGAGAAATTGATTTAACATTATTTTATAAAATTTGTCAAGCATTTTTTTTATTTTTTTTTAATACTTTTATTTTTTATAAATATGCTTAATAAAATATTATATTATTTTATTATTTTGTTCTTATAAATATACCTAAATTAATATCATCTAATACCCACATAGATGAATTATCATCAATAGGTAAACACATATGGCCAACTAACTCGCTATTAACTTCGCTGCCTTCAAATTCAAAATAAAATACACCGTTTTTATAAACAATATCTCGTATTTTACTTTCTCTAACATTAGCACCAGACATTATATTATCGCCATAATCTTTAAAGACTTTTGTTTGTTTATTAATATCATAATAAATATGTGTGCTGTCTGTTGATAATGCCCATTTACCCCAACAGTCATACCCTTGTTTTGTTTTTACATCAAAACCATGCTGTTCTTTTGTGCCATCTTCTGTTAAGCGTTGTGAAATATCTAATAATATTTTTTTATCAAGCTCTTCGCATGTGTCATAATTTTCTATATCAAATACAGGGTTAGCATCTTTGTTATTAAAAGAAGAATAAGCTATACCACTTTTTATATCAAAAGATTCTTCAATATTATAACCCTGCAATGTAATATTTAAAGTATTAGGGTTTTCTAGCTTTATAAATACATTATGTTTTTCATCATTAATTTTACCAGAAAGCTGAAACTGGTTATCCACATAAGCTATTTTATCCACCACAAATATAACCATTGGTTCTTCATCTAACTGTTTTACATGAAAAGCTATAACATCTTTTTCCTGAGAAGTATCCACAATAGGAAATAAATGTTGGTAGCAATAACCGTATAATGGGTTTAATTCCAGCTTATAAAATTGTTTATTCCAAAAACCTAATTGTTCTAATGCCTTACGAGGATTACTATTGTAATCAATATTTTCTGTAACAGCATTAGGTGATGCTTCCTTTTCTATTGGTTTTGTAGATGATTTTTTTTCACAACCAAATGAAAGTAATAATATGGAACAAGAAAGAATCACTAAAATTATTTTTTTCATTTCAACCCCCATAGCTTTACATAATAATATATTTTAAAGATTATAACAATACATATTATTTCTTTTTATGCTTTTTTTTTATATTTATATAATAGTTTATATTAGAAAAATAAATAATTTACAAATATCAATGAAAATACTTGAATAAATTTAAAATTTATGTTAATGATATATGTCATAAAAATAAAAGTTACCAATAATATTTTTTGCTAATTGATATGGTTTTTCATTTATTATTATTGTAGAGTTTTTTTATATTTTATATATAGTAAAAAATATTTTAGGCATAGTTAAATTATTCTTAAATCAGAGTTTTTTATTTGTTGATATTTTTAACTAAATCTATATAATATGTGCGTTGGTAATGACTTTTATTAAGTAAGGAGATTTACATGATACAAAGCAACAAGTATATTGGACAGGGATATGTAATTGACTATCTTTTACAATTTTTTCTTAAAGATAAATTTGCAGAAGTTACCACCGTTAATAATCAAGAGGACACAACCAAATTACAGTTTATTGTAAAAAACAGCGAAACTGGTTCTAATTTAGGTGTGCATGTTACTATTAATTCAGACGATAGTAAAATGGCATCTTTTATTAAACGTAAAGCAGATATGCTTTATCTTGTGGATAAGGCTTTATTCCTACATATTAACTTAACTTTACATGAAAATGAGAAAATGCCAGAAAATCATCTTATTAATAATATTTTAGATAACTCATATATTGTAATTAAAAACGCTTTTTATGATATTGATGACACTATCGCTTATCATGTTTCACCATATGGTATGGAAAAACAAGATTTAACAAAAATTATGTCATACATTACAGAATATAAAAATAATTTAGGGGAACGTAGTAAAAATATTGATGAATTAGAAGGGGACCCATTAGAGGCTTCAGTTGTTCGTATTAAAGGTAAATTAATTGTAGTTGAGCTTGAAAGTGGTTCTACTCACGTTGGTGTAGTGGATTATGATGCTACAAATAAAGAAGCTATTATAGAAGAAATGAATAATGCAGAAACAAATATGTATGGCAGACTTGACCAAAATATTAGAGTGCTTGTAAAAATGGAACCAAACAAAGAACCAGGAAGGCCAGATATGGCTAGAATTATTGCATTAAGGTAATTTTTTTTGTTATTAATAAGTTTTTTTGATTTAG
>CALADT010000090.1 GCA_937890655.1 uncultured Mucispirillum sp.
TATTTATTTAGATTATACTGATTTTGAAAACTATGAAGAGATATTAAAAAGTATCGATAATTATAATATAATATGCCCTAATGAACATATAAAATATTTATCTGATACATTTCCTAACCATACATTTAAAAGTGAAAGTGAAGTTATGGATATTATTAATGTGGAAGATAATGACACTTGTTATATGCTGTTTACTTCTGGTAGTACAGGACAGCCAAAAGGAATACAACTTTCCCATTATAATTTATATAGCTACATTACAGCTTTTAATAAAAGAAATAATGTAACAAGTAGTGCAAGATTAATGCAAATGAACGATTTAACCTTTGATTTATCTATCCATTCAATATTTTTATCGTTTTTATCAGGAGGTTGTTTATATATTCCAGAAGTAGGTAATAAACTAAACCCTATTGGTTTTATAAATGAACACAGTATTAACCATATATTAATGGTACCTTCATCGCTTACTTTAATGGCAAAACTACGTTTATTAAAAGAAAACTCTATGCCTAGTTTAAAATACGTATCATTTTGTGGGGAAGCACTACCTTTTAATAAAGCAATATTAATGGCAAAAGCATGCCCTAATGCTAAATTAGAAAACTTATATGGCCCAACAGAAGCAACTATTGCATGCACTTATTTTGAATTTAATAAGGATATAGTAGAGCTTGAAGAATATTGTGGTTCCATGCCTATTGGTTGTGCTTATGACGGTATGGAAGCTTTTATTGTAGATGATAATAATAATGTGATTAATGATGAAAGAACAGGTCAGCTTGTATTATCAGGTAACCAATTAGCAAAAGGGTATATTAATAATATGGAGCAAACTAAATCTAAATTTATAAAAATTAATAATAAAGATTGCTACCTTACAGGGGATTTGTGTAGGTATGTAAATAATCAGCTGGTATTTTTAGGCAGAAATGACTCTCAAGTGCAAATACGTGGTTATAGAGTAGAATTATATGAAGTAGAAAATGCAGTTTCAAAAATACAGGGAATATTATCTAATGCTTGTATTCCTATACCTGTTTCTAGCCAAACATATGAGGATATAACATTATTTATAACAGCAGATAAAACTTATAAACTAGATGAAATCACTATAAAAGAGAATTTAAGCAAAATGATACCAAACTATATGATACCAAAAAATATTATAGTTTTAGATAATATGCCACTTAATTCCAATGGTAAAATAGATAGAAATAAACTAAAAGAAATGGTATAAGTAATTTTAATTTAAAAATATAATAACTATAATAAGAAAAGTATAATAATTATAAATTTATATGATTTAGTAATATAGCATAGTAGTAATTTATTATTATAGATAATTTTAATGTTATTTATAAATTCAATATAGCTTGTATTTCTTTTTTTTTTCATTTGTATATTAAATAAAACATTTTGTAGTAAAAAGGCACTGTAAAAAATTTTGTGTAAGAGAAAAAACTGTGTTACCATTGGAATTAAGTGGCATATTA
>CALADT010000091.1 GCA_937890655.1 uncultured Mucispirillum sp.
AGAAATCTATGCAAAATTACCATATAGGATTGGAGGATAAATGAATAGTGGTATGTATAAAAATCTTGCACTGTGGCTTGTTATAGCATTAATGATGGTGCTTGTATTTAATCTTTTTAACACAAATACTCAAGTAAACCAAAAAGTAACTTATTCTGAATTTTTAGATAAAGTTGCAGATTCTAAAGTTAAAAAGGTTACTATTAAAGAAAATAAAATTACAGGTGAATATGTAGATAATAATACTCGTTTTGAAACATATGCACCATCTGATGTTAATTTAATTAAAGAATTAAGAGAATATGATGTGGATATTACTGCTACACCACCTGATACTACTCCTTGGTATATGCAGTTACTTATTTCATGGTTACCACTTATTTTATTAATAGGTATTTGGATTTTCTTTATGCGTCAAATGCAGGGTGGAAGTGGTTCTAAAGCCTTTTCTTTTGGCAAAAGTAGAGCAAAATTATTAAACCAAGATAATTTAAAAGTTACTTTTAAAGATGTTGCTGGTATAGAAGAAGCAAAAGAAGAGTTAACAGAGATTGTAGACTTTTTAAAAGACCCTGCTAAATTTCAAAAATTAGGTGGTAGGATTCCAAAAGGTGTTTTATTAGTAGGCCCTCCAGGAACAGGTAAAACATTACTTGCAAAAGCCGTAGCAGGGGAAGCAGGTGTGCCATTTTATAGTATAAGTGGTTCTGATTTTGTGGAAATGTTTGTTGGTGTAGGTGCTGCACGTATTAGAGATTTATTTGAACAAGGTAAGAAAAATGCTCCTTGTATTATATTTATGGATGAAATTGATGCTGTTGGACGCCATAGAGGTGCAGGCCTTGGTGGTGGTCATGATGAAAGAGAGCAGACTTTAAATGCTTTACTTGTGGAAATGGATGGTTTTGATTCCAATGAAGGTGTAATATTAATAGCAGCTACTAACAGACCTGATGTTTTAGACCCTGCATTACTTCGTCCTGGACGTTTTGACAGACAAGTTGTTGTTCCTAGACCTGATTTAAAAGGAAGATTACAAATTTTAAAAGTGCATGCTGCTAAAATTAAAATGTCATCATCTGTGGATTTAGATATTATAGCAAAAGGCACTCCAGGGTTTTCTGGTGCTGATTTAGCTAACCTTATGAATGAATCTGCACTGCTTGCAGCAAGAGCAAATAAAAGCGAAGTGGATACATCAGATATAGAAGCAGCAAAAGATAGAGTTATTATGGGTGCTGAAAGAAAAAGTATGGTTATACCTGAAAAAGATAAAAAAGTTACAGCATACCATGAGGCAGGCCATACAATAGTGGCTATTATGACAAAAGGTGCTGACCCTGTGCATAAAGTTTCTATTATTCCACGTGGTATGGCTTTAGGTGTTACTATGCAACTTCCTAATGATGATAGATATAATGAAACAAAAGATCATTTATTGGGTATGATAAGAATTATGCTTGGTGGTAGAATAGCTGAAGAAGTTGTGTTTGATTCCATGTCAACAGGGGCATCAAATGATATAGAAAGGCTAACTTCTATTGCTAGAAAAATGGTTATGAGCTGGGGTATGAGTGATAAACTTGGCACAATATCATTTGGTAAAAGAGATGAAGCCATTTTCTTAGGTAAAGAAATTTCAAGCCAAAAAGATTATAGTGAAAAAACTGCTGAATTAATTGATGATGAAGTGGAAAAAATTATTATGACAAGTTATAAAGAAGCAAAACAAATACTTGAAGATAATAGACTTCTTTTAGATAAAACAGCAGAAGCACTTTTGGAAAAAGAAACTATTGAAACAGCTGAATTAAAAGTGCTTGTAAAAGAATATGCAGCAAGTGGTTATGAAGAAAATATGTTTTCTGAAGAAAAAGAAGAAACTGCAAGTAACGTAGGTGAATAGTTAAATGAAATTATATAAGCTTTCTCCTGATTATAATAGAGTTTATAATGAATTAAAACGTATAGGTGTGGATGCTTATGCTTTAAATATGGTAAAAAAAGGAGAGAGCTTAAATATATTAGTTAAAGATGTAAAATCTCCTGCTGCAAATGTTTTAAAGCAGGAGTGTATTGCTTCTGGTATGGATGCTGCTGTTACAAAAGGAGTTATTTCCTGCACTGTTGATACAACAGATGTGCTTTTGCTTGGTAATAAGGCAACTTATCAAAGGCTTATTAAAAGGTTATCTGTCCAATATTTTGGGCTAAAAGAACTTGCTTTAGAATTAAAAGAATTTATTAGAAAGAAACCTGCACCTGTTATTACATATAATAATGACGGTGTTATAAATATAGATAAAACATTGTGTATGGGTATTTTAAATACCACACCGGATTCTTTTAGTGATGGTAATATGTATGTATCTGAAGAAAGTATTGCTAAAAGAATTGATTTAATGGCAGAATCAGGTATTGATATTATAGATATAGGTGGTATGTCATCAAGACCTTTTTCAGATAGTATTACTTATGAAGAAGAAATTAAGAGAATTAAATTTCCTCTTGATTACGTTGCACAATATGATATGATAGTATCAGTAGATACAAATAATTATAAAACTGCTGAATATGCCTTAAATAAAAATGCTAATATTATTAATGATATTTCTGGTATGGCTGATGATAATATGGTTGCATTATGCAGCGAAGCAGGTTGTGGTATATGTATTATGCATATGAAAGGCACTCCAAAAGATATGCAGACTAATACAGAATATAATAATATAATATATGATATTCATGATTTTTTTACAGAACGGATTGATAAATGTTTAAATGCAGGAATTAAATATTCTTCGCTTATTTTAGATGTAGGTTTTGGGTTTGGTAAATCTTTAGAACAAAACTATATACTGCTTAAATATTTACATGAATTTAAAACATTTAATTTACCTATTCTTGCAGGTATTTCTCGTAAATCCATGATAGGTAATGTGCTTAATAAAAATGTAGATGACCGATTGGCTGGCTCTATTAGTGCTAATGCTATTGCCATACTAAATGGTGCAAATATTATTAGATTTCATGATATTAAAGAAGGGGTAGATACAGCTAAAATAGTTGATTTTACTCTGAAGGCGAATATATGACTACTTTTTTTGAGTTTATTACAAGTTATGTAAGTATTTTAGATGTAATTGACGTAGCCTTAGTAAGTTATGTAATTTACAGGCTCTTGCTATTACTTCGTGGCACACGAGCAATAGATATGCTTGTTACTATTATGATTTTAATGCTTATATTAGGTCTATCTGATTTTGTAGGGTTAAAGCTAACTGGCTGGATATTAAGTAACTTATCTGGTTATTTCTTTTTGGCTTTGATTATTATATTCCATCCTGAATTAAGAAGGGCGTTAGCCTTTATTGGGGAATCAAAATTTTTTGAAAGAACAGTGTCATTAAACTCTCAAATTGTAGATGAATTAGTGAGAACAGCTACTATATTAGCAAATAGACAGCTTGGTGCATTAATTATTATTCAAAGAAATACTGATATTTCCCATTATGTAACACTTGGTCAAAAAATAGACTCTGTTGTTAGTAAGGATTTATTGTTAAGTATATTTATTCCTTATTCTCCACTTCATGACGGTGCTGTATTACTTGAAGGCACAAGGTTAACATATGCCGGGTGTATTTTACCACTTACAAAAAGAGAAGATATTGCTATGCAATATGGAACAAGACATAGAGCAGCTATTGGTATTACAGAAGAAACAGATGCTGTTGCCATAGTAGTTAGTGAAGAACGTGGTGAAATATCTGTAACAGTTGGTGGGGATATTTACCCTAACCTTGATGCTAACTCTTTAAAAGAAACATTATCAGAAATTATAAAGATAAATAAATCATCGGAAGATTAGTATGTTAAACAATAAAACTTTACTTAAAATACTTAGTGTGTTAATAGCTCTTGGAATGTGGGTAATGGTTGTATCTGCTCAAGAGGAAGTTAGAGAAATGACTGTCCCTGTAAAATTAGTTAATGTTCCTGATAATCTTGTTGCCATTTCTGATTATACAAATGTATCTATTTCCATAAAAGGTGCATCACGTCTTTTACAAGAGTTAAAAAATTCAGATGTATTATTAAATATTGATGTTTCATTATTTCCTGAAGGCCAATCTCTTAGGAGAATTTTACCATCAGACTTTAAGACACCATTAAGAATGGAAGTAGTTGATGTAAAACCTGGTTCTTTAAAAATAACAGTTGATAAAGTAGCTAGTAAAGAAGTGCGTATTCTTCCTTCTGTTATAGGCGATGTAAACCCAGGGTATAAAGTTGAAAGTATAACACTTAAACCTAATGTTGCTACAATTACTGGTGCTGAAAATGTATTATCTCATTTAGAAAATATTTCTACAATGCAGATTAATTTATCTAATAAAAGTGAAAATTTTGTTTTAAATGTTTCCATGAAAGATTATGGTGGTATTACAAAAATAAAACCAGAAACAGTGGAAGTTCGTGTTAAATTAAAAGAAGATTTAGTGGAACAAGAATATAATAATGTGCCTGTTGAGTGTATGAATTTAAACAGTAGCTTACAGCTTGCAAATACACCGTCATTATCATATGTATTAGTTCGTGGCAGGCATGATGTTATAGATACATTTTTGGATAAAGTTACATTTGTAACAGACTGTTCTCACATTAATGCTCCAGGAGAATATTTTGGGTCTGTTGCTTATAAAACAAATTTATTAGTAGATATTTTAGGTTTAGAACCTCAAAAAATAAAATTAGAGATAAAAAGACGATGAGAAAATATTTTGGAACAGACGGTGTTCGTGGTAGAGCTAATGTAGAACCTTTAACAGCTGAGTTTGCTTTAAAACTTGGTAAAGCTGCTGCGGGACTTTTTAAAAACAACGATACCCATAGGAAAATAATCATAGGAAAAGATACACGTCTTTCCTGTTATATGTTTGAAAATGCTTTAGTTTCTGGTATTTGTTCTGCTGGTATTGATGCAGTAATGGTAGGCGTTATACCTACACCTGCAATAGCGTTTTTAACCAAATCTATTAGGGCAGATGCTGGTGTTGTAATTAGTGCCTCCCATAACCCATACTATGATAACGGTATTAAATTTTTTAATGCAAATGGTTATAAACTACCAGATATTACAGAACAAGAAATTGAACGTATGATTGATAATAATGAACCATCACTAGACCCTGATTCCATAGGGAAAGCATACAGGATAGAAGGTATTGGTAGGTATGTTGAATTTGTAAAAAGCACTTTCCCAAAAAATATTGACTTAAAAGGTTTAAAAATTGTTGTAGATTGTGCTCATGGAGCATCATATAAAGTAGCACCACTTGCATTAAGGGAACTTGGTGCCGAATTAATTTTAATAAATGTTGAACCAAATGGAACAAATATTAATGATAACTGTGGAGCAGTCCACCCTGAAGGTATGGCACAAGCTGTTATAGAACATAAAGCAGATGTGGGTATATCTTTTGACGGTGATGCTGATAGAGTCGTTTTTGCTGATGAACATGGTAATATTGTAGACGGTGATAAAATTATGGGTATTTGTGCCATTGATATGATGGAACATGGTAAATTAAATAATAACACAATAGTTGCCACAGTAATGAGTAATTTAGGTTTTGAATACTCTATGAATAAAAAAGGTGTTAAACTAATACGTTCACAAGTAGGCGATAGATATGTTATGGAAGATATGATAAAAAACAACTGTAATCTTGGTGGGGAACAGTCTGGCCATTTAATATTTTCTGATTTTAATACAACAGGTGATGGTTTAATAAGTGCTATGCAGGTGCTTGGACTTATGGTAAACAAAGGAAAAACATTATCTGAACTTTGTAATTTTATAGAAACATACCCACAAATATTAAAAAATGTAATAGTTGAAAGAAAAGTTCCTGTAGCAGAATTAGAAAAAACAAATACATTAATTGAAAAAATAGAAAAAGATTTAGGAACAACTGGCAGGTTATTAGTAAGGTATTCTGGCACAGAAAACAAATTACGCATTATGCTAGAAGGTAAAGATGAGAGCATAATTTCTGATTATGCAGAAAGTATAGCAGATGTTGCGGTAAATGAAATAAAAGGTAAGATATGATAAAACTTGGTGTTAATATTGACCATGTAGCAACCTTAAGGCAAGCAAGAATGGGTGTGGAGCCTGATGTTTTAGATGCTGCACTGACAGCAGAAAAAGCAGGAGCAGATGGTGTTACTGTCCATTTAAGAGAAGATAGACGCCATATTCAAGATAGTGATGTATTTAATATTAAAAAACATATTAAAATACCACTTAATTTAGAAATGGCTTGTAGTGAAGATATTATTAATATTGCTTGTAAAGTATTACCTAATACTTGCACTATTGTTCCAGAAAAAAGGGCAGAGATTACAACAGAAGGTGGTCTTGATGCTGTTAAACAGTATGATATTGTTTCAAATACTGTAAAAACATTACAATCAAAAGGGATAAAAGTAAGTCTTTTTATAGAACCAGATAATTTGCAGATTGATGCTGCTAAAAAAATGGGTGCAGAATATATAGAAATACATACGGGCCGTTATGCTAATACATTAGGTAGTATTCAGCAGGACGAATTAAAACGTATTGAACAAGCTACTATGTATGCTAATAGTTTGGGTTTAATAGTTAATGCTGGTCATGGTTTAAATTATACAAATACTCAAGCTGTTGCAAATATTTCTAATATGAATGAATTTAATATAGGGCATTCAATTATTTCTAGGGCAGTTTTTACAGGGCTTTATAATGCCGTTACTGAAATGATTAATATTGTTAGAAGATGAGTTATGTTAGGATGCGATATAATTGAAATAAGTAGAATTGAGAATTCTATAAAAAAGTTTGGTTTTAGTTTTCTTCATCATATCTTATCAGATAAAGAAATAGAGTTGTATAAATCAAAAGGTAGAAAAGCAGAATTTGTTTCAGGCAGGTTTGCAGCAAAAGAAGCTGTTTCAAAAGCATTATGCACAGGAATAGGTAGAGGCCATAGTTTTACAGATATTGAAATTCTTCCTGATGAATTAGGTAAACCTTACGTTTATTTAAAAGGAAAGAAAGTTGAACATATTGAAGTTTCTATTTCCCATTCTCGTGAAAATGCTATTGCAGTATGTTTATTTAAAGAGGAAAAATGAGCACAGTAATTATTCCAGCAAGGTATGGTTCTATGAGGTTTCCAGGAAAGGTTTTAGCAGATATTGGTGGTAAACCAATGATTGTAAGAGTTGCTGAACAGGCTTGTAAAACCATTGCAGATAAAGTAATTGTTGTTACAGATAGCAAGGAAGTATATAACGAATGTAATAAACTTGAAAATGTAAAAGTAATGATGAGCCCATCAGATTTATCAACAGGAACAGATAGAGTAGCTTTTGCAGCAACTAATATTGATGATGATATAATAATTAATGTGCAGGGTGATGAGCCATTTATACCACCAGAATTAATTAATCAATTAATTAATGGTTTAAAAAGTGATTCATCATTAAAAATGATAACTGCTTGTGTTCCATTTGCTGATATTAATAATTCAGAAAACCCATCAGCAGTAAAAGTTATTTTAGATGAAAATGATTTTGCTGTTTATTTTTCAAGATATCCAATACCATATAATAGGGATAATATGCAGGATATTATACGTTACCGTCATATAGGTATATATGGTTTTAGGCGTGATTATCTTTTTGAGTTTGCTAAACAGGAACGCACATATTTAGAAAAATGCGAAAATTTAGAACAGTTAAGAGCATTA
>CALADT010000092.1 GCA_937890655.1 uncultured Mucispirillum sp.
TGCAGGTTATATTTTAATAGTATGGAATCTATTTCATCAGTTGATACACTTTCAAAAATTTCTTCAATAATATGTTTTTCAGCACCTACTAATGCTGCATATGATGAAAAAATTTCATGACGGCAATCAGCATATGATGAATGGGTATTCATAATCCCCCCTGCTATTTTTGACAGCTTACCGGCATGACCTATAATTAAAATACGTTTTGGTTTTTTGTATAGTAAATAATCTAGCGTATCCCCTATATAGTTGGAGATTTTTATACCTTTATCAATATCTATCCCAAATTTTTCATATGCTGCATCTCTGCCATAGTTGCCAGGAGTTAGCAAAATATTTTCTCTACCCTCTGATAATGCTATATTTATTTCAGAATGGATAGTATCTATTAATGCTTTTTCACTCATAGGTTCCACTATCCCCGTGGTGCCTATAATGGATATGCCACCTATTATACCTAACCTTGAGTTAAAAGTTTTTTTAGCTATTTCTTCGCCGTTATAAGCGTTAATTATAACTTTAAAATTTTCTTCATAACCATAGTTATTTATAAACTGTTCCACTTCTTTTTCTATCATAGCTCTAGGCACAGGGTTAATAGCAGCACTACCCACAGGTATTTTTAAGCCGTTTTTTGTTACTCTGCCTACACCTATTCCACCGTCTATTATTAAGTTTTTATGCCCTGCATAAACCATAGCAGAGATTTTTATACCGTTTGTAACATCTGGGTCATCTCCACTTTCTTTTATAATAACGCTCTCTATATAATCATTATATTCCACTACACTTAAAACTTTTATGGTTAGTTTTACTCCTTTTGGAGTATCAAGAGTAACTTCATCTACTTTTTCTTTTGTAAAAAAATAAATTAATGCAGCTTTTGTAGCAGCTACAGCACAGCTTCCTGTTGTATATCCTGTTTTTAATTCTTTACCGTTTTTAATTACTTTTTCCATTTACTAACTCTACTATTACTTTTCTTGCTTTTGAAATAGTATCCACACTTTCATCCACCGGTAAATTATGTTTATTTCTTAATATTTCCATAAGGTGAGCTATTCTTGGTAGACGTAGGTTAAATTTACGCAAGGTTTTTGGACTGCAAAATATTTCTTCAGGGCTACCCTGCATAACCACTACCCCTTTATCAATAACGTATGCTTTACTACAATAAAGTGGCACAATATCCATTTCATGAGTGGCTAAAATAATTGTGGTGCCTTTTTCTTGGTTTATTTTTTTCAGTAATACAAGTATTTCATTAGCTCCCATAGGGTCAAGCCCTGCAGTTGGTTCATCAAGCATAATTATACTTGGCTGCATAACTAAAACACCAGCAATAGCCACACGTTTTTTCTGCCCATAGCTTAAAGCGTGGGTAGGCTTATCACAATATTCATACATTCCCACTTCCTTTAATGCTTCTATGGAACGCGTTTTTGCTTCCTCTTTAGAAAGCCCCATATTTATGGCACCAAAGGATACATCTTTTAATACACTTGCTGAAAAAAGCTGGTCGTTTGGGTCTTGAAAAACTATACCTATATTTTTTCTAATTTCAGATATACCTTTTTTGTTATATATAACTTCTTGGTTATTAAAAAACACTTTACCACTATCTTTTATATATACACCATTAATGTTTAAAAATAGTGTGGATTTACCAGCACCGTTTTTACCCATAATAGCAGTAATGCTACCCTTTTCTATTTCCATATTAATATTATTTAATGCTTTATTATTATCATAGGAAAAACATAAATTTTCACACTTTAAAATGGTTTCCATATTACTACACCTTTAGTTAGTATTTTAATTAATATAGAACATAATGTAAACAAAATAATATATAAGTAAAAATATTTACCACTATTATAATCGCTGCTAACTGTTGTAATATTTCCGTTATATCCCCTTGAAAGTAACGCTTGGTAGCTTAACCCTGCTCTTTTATATGCTCTTATAAAAAGCATAGCAGCAAGTTCGGAAATACTCTTTATACCTGTTTTAAAATTCACATACCCAAAACGTAGCTGTTGTGCTTTATACATAGATGCAGCCTCATCAATTAATATGAAAATATATCTATATATAAGCTCCATAAGAGTAATAAAACTTTCCGGCAGCTTAAATTTATATAAACTTTCAAAAAAATAAATCATAGGGGTGGAAAGTGCTAAAAAATATGTAATACTTACAGCACTTATTGCTCTAAAAAATAAGTTAATGGAAAGGTCTATGGAATGGGAAGATATGCCTATATTATATTTCTTTATAATAAAAAATAAAGAGTTACTATCAAAAACTATTAAAACAGGCAGTATCCCCATTAGTAAAAAACCAAAAGGGACTGCCATAAATTTTAAATATTTTTTAAAGCTGATATAATTATTTGTATATATAGTAAATATTGCAGATACAAATAATAAAAATATACTAACAAATACAGAATTCAAAAAAAGGCATAGTATAAGCATAGCAAAAGTAAAAATTACTTTTGGCAAAGGCTCTATTTTTGCTAAATTTGATGAATAGGCGTATTTGTCTGTTATCAGCAAAACTATTCTCCTGTTTTTTTAGTAATCCTACCTAATACAAACCCTACAACCCCTGCACCGATTGCTGCTTGAAGTGCAAAAAGTAATGATTCTATTTCGCCACTTGCAGGTTCATATAATGATTCAAACCACGGTTTATAGTCAGGGTTAATTTCTGTAATTGCTGTTTCTGCTAAACCGTCTGCCCCTGCAAACTCTGCTTCTTTAAGAGTAATAAGTGGTATAACAGATATAAGTATAACTAAAATAAGTAATATTACATTTTTTTTCCAAAGTGCCATAAAAAACCCCCTATATTGCTTTTAACTGAGTTAATTCTTTAGAAGAATATTTCACAAGAATATTATAAACTATAACAGATAATATCCCTTCGCTAACAGCTAATGGTAGCTGAGTAACAGCAAATATAGACATAAACTTACCTAAAGAAGTCATAAACCCGCCTGTTGCGTCAGGGTATGCAAGTGCTAGCTGAATGGAAGTTGTAACATAAGTTAATAAATCCCCTAAAAAGGCAGCTAAAAACACAGCAATAACACTACTAAGGCCTACTTTTAAAGACGCTTTAAAAACTCCGTATGCCACAAAAGGCCCTACAACAGCCATAGAAAATACGTTAGCACCAATAGTTGTTAAACCACCGTGAGCTAAAAGTAAAGCTTGAAAAAGTAAAATAATAAACCCTATAACAGACATAGGTGTAGGCCCAAATAAAACAGCACCTAAACCAACACCAGTTGGGTGAGAACAGCTTCCTGAAACAGAAGGAAGTTTTAATGATGATAATACAAACGCAAATGCACCACACATTGCAAGTAATACTAAAAGATTAGTGTTTTCACTTGTTTTTTTACGGATAGCAAAAAAACCGTATATTACAAATGGAAGTGATAAAACTATCCACAAAATAGCCCATGACGGTGCTAAATAACCCTCCATAATATGCATAGCATATGAGTGCTGTGGTGTAGTTAAAAAGAGAATAAGAGCATATAAGGATATTGCCCTAAATAGATTTTTTGTTACCATGTATGATAACCTCCTATTTAATAGTGTGCCTTAAAAAGCAATAAATATGGACTATTGCAGAAGCAATTAAAGCAAATTACATAAAGCATTCTTTGTGCTTTCATAATCAGCCACACATAAGTCCTAAATTGTGTGGCAAATATTGGCAGGTATTCCGGCTAAGATTCAAAGTTTGTTTTCGCCTTCCCATCAAACAGTGGCTAAATATTAAAACATGCACTTTTTAATATTTTTGAAAACATTCTCATCATTACGGCAGCAAGACTGCACAGGTTTTGCACCTGTTTCCCTTTTAATAAAATAACCAATATTCAGCTATTAAATTATATTTATTAATATCATATTGAAAAAACAATGTCAAATTTATTTATACAACCTATATAAAAAATTTTATGACTTTTTTTACTGATTTGTTATGTTATAATCAAAAGGTAATAAAATAAAAAAACTTAATTTATAAAACATTATAAATACTTGCAACTAATAACCTACGTTATAATAACGTCATAATGTTTTTTTCGTCCGTGCAGAGAAACAAGTAACAAATAGTATAGATATTTTTATTTAAGACTCTTCGCATTCGCTCAGAATAGACAGTGAAGTATGGAGTAGTTTTATTTTAATTTTAAAGATAGTAAAGTAAAAAATAATTTCTAAGATATTGTTAATCGTTGCAACAAATAACCCACGTCAAAACTAGGTCATACTGAGCCTTGCGGGAAGTATCTAATAAAAATAAATTTAAAAAATATTTTTCTCTTGAGACTCTTCACGTTCGTTCAGAGTAGACAGTAAAGTATGGAGTAGTTTTGTTCTAATTTGTTATGATTGATTAGTAAATAAAAAAACTTAAATCCTAAAACATTATAAATACTTGCAACAAATAACCTACATTACTATAACGTCATAATGATTTTTTTCGTCCGTGCAGAGAAACAAGTAACATACATTGCAGGTATGTTTTTAGATTCTTCGCATTCGTTCAGAGTAGACAGTCGCGTGGGAAAGTTTTCTTATAATTTAAAGATAGTAAAGTAAATAACAATAGTTTTATACATTCATTAATAAAAATCATAAAAATTACCAGCGTGTATGGGAATTTTTATTCTTATGAAAATATTTTATGGTGAATAAAATATTTTTGCATTAGGGGAAAGGTAGAAAGGGGATAGAATCCCCTTTCTAAATAATATATGTCCGTAAAGTATTATAATAGAACTCTAAACCTACTCCCACCCCCAACAACATCAATCAACTCCACACCTTTTTCTGCTAATTCTTCACGTAGGCTGTCTGCTAGTGCAAAGTCTTTATTTTGTCTTGCTTGGGTTCTTTTTTCTATTAATGATTCTACTTCTTCTAATGGTATTTTTAGGTTATTTTTATACCATGATTCTGCACTACTGTTTACTACTCCTAATACTTTTCTCACTATTTGGAATATGTAATCTGTTACTTCTTTTAATTGTGCTGTTGTTTCTATATCTGGTTTTGAAGCTATTATTGTGTTACCCATTCTTACTATTTCAAAAAGTGCTGCCACTGCTTTTGGTGTATTAAAATCATCGTTCATGGCTTCTGTGAACTCTTTTATAAAATGTTCTTTCATATCACACACTTCTTGGTGCATACTTTTGCCTTTTTTACTACCTTGTAAATGTTCTAGCTCGTCTAAATAAATATAAACCCTTTGTAATGCTGATGTTGCTTCTTTAAGTTTATCTTCTGAATATTCAAGTGGCTGTCTGTAATGGGTCATTAAAAATAAAAACCTTAATGCTTCTGGGTGGCAAATTTTTAATATATCCCTTATGGTAAAAAAGTTATTTAATGATTTTGACATTTTTTCTTTATTTATATTTACAAAACCGTTATGCATCCAATAGTTGGCAAATGTTGAACAAGATATTGCTTCTGACTGTGCTATTTCGTTTTCATGGTGTGGGAAGATTAAATCTTGACCACCACCGTGAATATCAATATTGCTACCTAATAATGATTCACTCATTACACTACATTCTATATGCCACCCTGGCCTTCCTGCTCCCCATGGAGAATCCCATGACGGCTCCCCTGCTTTTGCTCCTTTCCATAATGCAAAATCTAGTGGGTTTTCTTTTTTATCATTTACATCTACCCTAGCCCCTGCCATCATATCTTCTAAATTTCTACCTGAAAGTTTACCGTATTCTTTAAAAGAGTTTACTCTAAAATAAACATCACCATCTACTGCATAGGCGTTACCTTTTTCTATTAAACGTTGGCAATATTCTATCATTTTATCAATATATTTTGTTGCCATCGGTGTATGTGTTGGTGGTAAAATAAATAAACTTTCCATATCCTTATCATGTTCTTCTATAAACCTTAAAGATAACGCACTCCATAACTGGTTACTTTCGTTTGCTCTATTTATTATTTTATCATCCACATCTGTGAAATTTTTTACAAATGTTACTTCATAACCTGCATACTCAAAATATCTGCGTATTACATCAAAAGCCACAGAACTTCTGCCATGACCTATATGAGTGTAATCATAAACTGTAACACCACATACATATATTCCCACTTTACCTTCTGTTATTGGTTTAAATTCTTCCTTTTTTGAAGTCATAGTATTATAAAGTGTTATACTCATTTATCTGCTCCATAAATTATTTATTTAACATAGTATAGCTTGATGCTCTTAATAAGTTTTTTGTATAATCAGACTGTGGGTTATTTAATACATCATCTGTATTACCATACTCCATTATACATCCCTTTTTCATAACTATTACCTTTTCACACATATTAGAAACTACTGCTAAACTGTGAGATATTAGTATAAAAGTTATTCCATTTTTTTGCAATGATTTCATTAAATTTAATATCTGTGCCTGCACTGAAACATCTAAAGAACTAACAGGCTCATCTGCTATAATTAATGACGGATTAATGGATAATGCTCTTGCAATAGCTATTCTTTGGCGTTGCCCACCTGAAAATTCATGGGGGTAGCGTTCTAAATGTTCCTTATTTAACCCAACCATTTCCATAAGTGAAACCATAATTTTTTCTATTTCTTGATTATCCTTTGTTATATGTTTTTTTATACCGTCTATTAAAGATGAACGGATTTTTAATTTTGGGTTTAATGTGTTATTAGGGTCTTGAAATACCATTTGCACATTTTTCCTATAATCATCATACTCCTGCTTATTAAGTTTAGAAATATCTTTCCCTCTATACTCTATACTGCCCTTATCTGCTTTATATATATTACATATTAGTTTTGCAATGGTGGATTTGCCACTACCTGATTCCCCTACTATACCTAATGATGAACCTTGATTAACTGTAAAAGATACATTATCTAATGCAGCAAAAGGCTCCCCCTTTTGGAAAACTCCACCTGCTCCTTGAAAATATTTTGTAACATTTTTAATATCTAATACTATCTCTGCCATAGCTATACTGCCTTTAAATTAGATATTTTTATTTGCTTGTATGACCCAATACATACAAGTGTATTTGCCACAACTAAAGCAAAAAATAAACTAAAATATATTATATAGTTATTTTTATATGATAAGTTTGTAAAAATACCTATAAGAGTAAAAATAAACGGCACTAATGATATACTATAACCATATGCTATATATTTATTATATTTTAATAAACTTAAAGAAAGTATAGACATTAACCCATAAATATACATATATGTATAAGAATAAGAGTAACTAGTAATACTTGTTACCAAATGTGAAAGAGATGGGAAAAGTATTACATATATTTCTAAAAAGAATATAAAACTAACAAGAAACATAGGAAATATATCTTTATAATTTTTAAAAAGCATATAAAAGCTTAAAAACATATATAGTGCTACATATTTTCTTGAATCAAGAACTAAAATATTCATAGTTTTAGAATATGGTTCTTGAAGTATATCACTGGAAAAAACAGGAAAAACAAATAAAAATAAAGAATATAATACCATAAAAAAAGATGATGCAAGCATTATTATATAAATATGTTTTTCGTTAGTTTGCTCCACAATATTATCAAGCCCACCACGTAACATGGAAAAATATTTCATCTCTGCTTTATTAAACCCTTTGTTATTTGCTACACGTATAAGGTATATAAATATAAATAATAGCTCTAATAACCCATAAAATAATATGGTTATTAACTGTGTATCGTGCATAATAACTGATTTTATTGTATTACTATCTGTCCATATAAATAAGGCAGCAGCATAAAAACCTAATACTGATATGATTTTTAAAAGGTCTAAATCATAAGAAGTATAATAGAATATACCAACAAATAATACTGCTGTAACTACTTGATAATATTTTACAAAACTCATAATAGTTTCTGGGTGATATAAGGAATAATCAATACCATCAAAAATTAAATAAAGAGATGATGCAAACATTAACACCAAACTAATAAGCCCTAAAAGTATGGAAAAAAACCTGCCTGAAATAACAAGTGCTATACTTTGGCAAAATGCCGCTACACTTAATAATATATGAAGTGATAAGGAATAACCTAATATTAATATATGACCTGTGGAAATAACTGAAAAAATACCTGCTAAAAGCGTTAAATTATCCACAAAAAACTCTTTTGTATACCATGTGGTATATGGGAATATTTTATAATATTTTACATGTTTTGTGCTTAAATACTCTATATTTTTAAGAGATGGCGCTACCATAAAAATTAAATACACTAATGTCGTTAATTTTAATAAAAATACTAATAAATACGTAAATGAGTATTCATAAAACTTTGTAATATAAATTATTTGGTTTTCATCAGGAAGTAAAAATACATTAATAAAATATAAAATGTAAAAAGTGATTTTAATATATGATAAGGCAATATAAAGTGGCACACTTAAAAATAAATTCTTTACTGCATTTTCAAGCATAGCATAAAATCTATTTTGGTTTTCAATAACAGGAATGCTACTTATATAATTTTTTACACTTATTAGCCTAGATGATGTAGCACGCATGCCTATATTAACATATGCAAATAAAACCACATAAAATATAACCTGTAAATACATTTTAGATGAGGGAAAAGCAATGTATATTAAGGATAATATGGAAGCTGTCATTAATATATTTACTATTATCATAAATAATATATGAATTTAGTAAACTGTTTTTAAAAAAATCTCTCTGCGTATAACTTTGAGAATATAAACTACCCACATTTTTATCCAACAAAAAACTCCACTAAAATTTGCTCAAGCATTATACATAAATTTATATAAAACTGCAATATTTTCTTGCAAAAAAGCTGGTTTAATATATAGTATCAATAATTATGATTTTTAAAAGAGGTAAAAAGTGACATTACAAGAGTTTGCAAAAAACAATATAGTTATTTTTGATGGTGCTATGGGCACATCTATCCAGAAAGTAGATATATCCGATAGTATATGGCAGGGTAAAAACGGTTGTAACGAGTTTTTATCTATTGCTTATCCTGATTTAATATATAATATCCATAAAGGCTATTTTGACGCAGGAGCTAATGTGGCTGTTACAAATACATTTGGTGCTATATCATCTGTATTAGCAGAATACGGTTTAGAAGATAAAGTTGTGGAAATAAACCAAGCAGCTGTAAAACTTGCAAGAAAAGCATCAGCAGGAAAACCAAATACTTTTGTTTCGCTTTCTATGGGGCCTGGCACAAAACTAGCAAGCCTTGGGCATACCACTTATGAATCACTTTATAACCAATATTTACAACAGGCAGAATGTGTAGATGTAGATTTATACAATGTAGAAACAGCACAAGATATACTACAATTAAAAGCAGCAGTAAACGCATGCAGACAGGCAAATAAAATAAAAGGAGTAAATACTCCTATACTTGTTTCTTTTACTGTGGAAAATAATTACACATTATTAACAGGTTCTGATATCTCTGCTGTGGCTGCTGTTATGGGTGGATTACCTATATTTGCTTTAGGGCTAAATTGTGCTATGGGGCCTGATATGATGGAGCCGGCTATTGCTAACCTTTCTAAAATATGGAACGGTAATATTTATATATCCCCTAATGCTGGAATGCCTGAAACAGTTGACGGCAAAACAGTTTACCCAATGGATGACAAAAAATTTACTAATATTATGGAAAATTTACTTAATAAATACCCTATTTCTATGGCTGGTGGCTGTTGTGGGACAGATACAAGCCATATAACTATGCTTTATAATATGGCACATAATAAAAAAGTGCCTGAAAGAACTAAAATTGCATATAATGGTGAGGCTTCAAGCCTTTTTACTGCTGTATCTTTAATACAAGACCCAAAACCTGCCATGATAGGAGAACGTGCTAATGCAACAGGCTCTAAAGCCTTTAGAGAGTTACTTTTAGCTGATAATATAGACGGAATGACTGCCTTATGTCAAAGCCAAGAAGATACAGCCCATTTTATAGATTTATCTTTAGCTTATGCTGGTAGAAGTGAAATTGAGGATTATAAAAAAATTGTCCCTATTCTTAACTCTAGCCTACAACGGCCTATTGTTTTTGATTCTACTGACCCTGAAACTATAAAAGCTAGTTTAGAGCGTTATTCTGGTAAACCTATTATTAACTCCATTAATTTTGAGGACGGTGGCAAAAAACTCCATAAAATGCTTGCTATTGTAAAAGAACACCCTGCATGTATGGTTGCTTTAACTATTGATGAAGAAGGCATGGCACAAACTGCAGAAAAAAAATATGAAATAGCAAAAAGGCTTTATAAAGTATGGGTGGAAGAATATAGCCTGCCTGCAGAAGATTTGATTATTGATACACTTACTTTTTCCATAGGTTCAGGAGATGAAACTTTAAAAAATGCTGCTATTGAAACATTAAAAGCTATAAAACTTATAAAAGAAAACTTAAAAGGAGTAAAAACTACATTAGGGTTAAGTAATGTATCCTTTGGGCTTGCTCCTGCTTCAAGGCCTATACTAAACTCTGTATTTTTAGATGAATGTGTAAAAGCAGGGCTTGATACGGCTATTGTCCATGCTTCTAAATTAACACCAGTTGCAAACTTATCAAATGATGATGTGGAACACTGCCTTAACTTAATATATAACAAAAATAATGACGCACTTTCAAAATTTATGGAACATTTTGCAAATGCAAAACTAGAAGATAATACCATTGATGTGGAACTTCCCCCTATTGAAAAACTACCACTTAAAATTATAAAAGGGGATAAAACAGAGCTTGATACCATAATTTTAGAACTATTAAAAACTAATAAAGCAGAAGATATTATAAACAATATACTTTTTCCTGCTATGCAACATGTGGGCGATTTATTTGGTGAAGGAAAAATGCTTTTACCATTTGTTTTAAAATCTGCCGAAACAATGAAATCAGCTGTTAGTATATTAGAACCACACTTAACAAAAGAAGACGGTGCTTCAAAAGGCAATGTGGTTATTGCAACAGTTGCAGGAGATGTGCATGATATTGGCAAAAATTTAGTTGATATTATTATGAGTAATAATGGATTTAATGTATATAATCTTGGTATTAAAGTGCCAGTTAATGATATGATACAAAAAGCAAAAGAAGTAAACGCTGCTGCCATTGGTATGAGTGGGTTACTTGTAAAATCTACCCTTATTATGAAAGATAATTTAGAAGAAATTGTAAAAGAGTTGCCAAATGTAAAAATTATGCTTGGTGGTGCTGCTTTAACAAATAAATTTGTTAATGAAAGCTGTGCCCCTATTATGCCTGAAAAAATCTTTTACTGTAAAGACGCTTTTGATAATATTGCTGTTATGGACGGCTCTAAAAAAGCAGCAGCACCTATTAGTAAACAAATGGTTATAGAGCATATAGATGAATTTGATGAAAATAAAGAAAACCGTGCAGAAATATATAAACTTAAAGAAAACGAAATCCCAGCTGTAAATTCATTTGATACAAAAGTATTAAATGTAGATATAAAAGAAATAGCTAAATATTTAAATAAACCATTTTTATTTTCAAATATTTGGGGCTATAAGAAGAAAGATTTAAGTTGTGAAGATTATGATATGCTTTTAAACGACACAGCAATACCAGAGCTTAACAGCCTTATGAAAGATATTATTAATAAAAAAGCAGCAGAACCAAAAGTAATATATGGGTTCTTTAAATGCAGAAAAGACCATAATTCTGTGTTTATATATTCAAAAGATAATGCTTTAATACATACTTTTACTTTTCCAGATAGTAAAGCTACACCAAAATATTCTTTAGCAGACTATATTTCATCAAGTGATGAATTTTATGATATTATGCCTATGCAAATTGTAACACTTGGGGAGAGGCCTGCTGAATACTGTGCTGAACTATTTAAAGCAAACGATTATAAAAACTACTTTATGGCTCACGGGCTTTTTACAGAGCTTACTGAAAGTTTAGCAGAATATACCCATAAACTTATTAGAAATGAATTAAAAATTGCAGATAAAAATGAAACTGTGGAAGATACTATTGCAGGAAGATATAGGTCAAAACGTTTTAGTTTTGGTTACCCACTTTGCCCTGATACTGAAAATAATAATATTATAGCAAATATGCTTCAAAGTGAAAGAATAGGTGTTACTTTAAGCCAAAGTCATCAAATGCATCCAGAATATTCCACTTCTGCATTTATTATTCATCACCCTAATATTAAATATTAAAATATCGCCCCCTTTTTTATAAAAACTATTTAAAAGGGGGTATTTCCTATGACTTATGGGACATATTACACTTTTATGGACTATTTTGTGTAATTAGGACATAGTATTATAATCAAATGATATTATCCTACATATATAATAAATATGTGAGGAAAATATGAAAATATACTCTTGGGACAGCCAAAAAATTTCAATTAATCATAATGGTAAAATAAAAACTATTGCACCATTTTTTCTTATAAGTAATGAATTAAGCTATCTTTTTAATAACGATAATTTCACAGCTTTAGATAATATTTTTAATGTAGAAGAAATGAAAAATATTTCAAAAAATATAGAAAATATTATAAAAGATATTCAAGATATAATAAGTGATAAAACAAACCAAATTATAGACTATAACACTAATATTACAAAAATGTATAATATTATATCAAACCTTAATGAAAAAATAGAACAACAAGAAAATATTATAAAAGAATATGAAAAGATTATACTAGATTATAAAAATAAGTATGAAGAAGTTGAAGTAGCCCATAAAAACATAATGGAAGAACTAAGTTTATTACAACAAAATACTCAAAATGTATTAAAAAAATCAGAAGAATCCATAAAACATACTGCTGTAAAAATTGAAGATATTAACCAGCAAGCAGAAAACAAAATAACAACAGCTTATGTTAAACTAAAACTTTCTATGGATAATATATATAATAAATATAAAAAAGAATTAAATGAATATGTGGAAAAAAGCAAACATTATGCTGAAACAAGTAAACAGTGGGCAGCAGCTCCATTAAACAGCCCATTGGAAAACGGACTTTATTCTTCCCGCCACTATGCTCTACTTTTACAAAATAAGGAGAATCAAAATGGATAATACTTCCCCTATTTATATAAATAGTAAAAATAATAGTGCAGAAGAAAGAACAGCACCTATATATGTGCAAGAAAAAGGAAAACTTTCTTTAAACGATATTTTACATGAAAAACCATCTGATTTTTCTGATGAAATTGATATTTCATGGTTAAATAATGCTTTAAACCAAAAGGCAGCAGAGTTAAAGTATGCCCCATGGGACGCAATAGCTGTTCCTGAAGGATTATGGACTACTTCTGCATATGGTAATAACCATATAATAGCTTGTGCAATAGACGGCAATATTATAATAAGTAATGATTATAGTAAAACATATAGTAAACAAAAAATAGGTGATAGTATAAACGCTATTGCTTATGGAGATAATGCTTTTATAGCCTGTGGTAATAATGGAAGCATATTTATTACCCATAATAATGGTTCATCTTGGGAAAATATTACTTATGAAAACTATAATTTTACTTCCATATGTTACAATAACAATATGTTTTTATTAGGCACAGACTGTGGTAAAATTTTTATAACTTATGATAAATGCAAAAGTTTTAATAAGTCTTTTGATTATGAAAATATGATGATTTCAAAAATAATATATGAAAATAATATTATTATGGCTTTAGGGTTAATGGGGGATACAAACTGTATTTATTCCATTGATAACGGTAAAACATACCATAAATTAAGTATGCCAGCAAGTAAATGGTGTGGCTTAACCTATGGGAAAAACCATTTTTTTGCATGTGCTTATGAGGGCGATATAAAACTTATGAAATGCAGTGCAAAAAGTTTACTAGAAAATAATGCTGTATGGTATGAAATACCACTTCCTAAAAACGCAGAATGGAAAGATATTGCCTATGGTAAAGATGTTTTTGTGCTTGTTTCATTAAATGGAGATACTATGGCAAGCTATGACGGAACAAAATGGCTTGAAACAAAAAACCCACAAGGGGCATGGAATAATATTTTAAGAACAGATTATTTTTTTATGGCTTTTTCCATTAATAAAGCAGAAAATAACTTAAACGCTATTTTATCTTCAAATGGTGGCCTTGCAGGGATTATGTTTGCTTCCATTAATGAAGTTATAAATAATGAAGTAGTGGATAAAGCTATTAACCCTAGCACATTAATAGATTATTTAAAATATAGAACAGGTAAAGAAGAAAATAAATACCCAGTTTATAGTAAAGATTTAGTTATAGAATGCACTTCCACTGATACAATGCAAATAAAAGTAACAAATATTATGCAGGAAAGTAATATAACTGATTTTAATAATATAAAAACAAGTGGTATTTATATAATTGAAAAAAAATTAGAAAACGCTCCTTGTGAATATAATAAACTATATATGCTTGTGCAAAAAGATAACTCTTATATTTACCAGTTTGTAAGTTATGATTATAACATTCTTTCAGGCTATATTAGAAAATATAGTGATAAGTGGCTTCTTTGGGAAGAAAAATATATAACTGAAAAAAATATAGTCATTTCCAGTAGTAGCACATTTTCTGCAAGTAATACTTTTATTATGAATGAAAATAATAAACTTACAAATATCACAAAAGATAACCTTTTTCAAAATATTACTTCCCTGTTACTTAAAAATGGTAAAATTTATTTATGGGATAATAGTAGTGATTATGAAAAATCAGCTATTATTATGGGAAGTGATAATGCTATATATATAGCTATAAAAAATAACGGCATAAGTTCAGAAATACATGACCCTGTTACAAGTAACAATTATTGGTTAAAAATAATTAATAATGACGGCAAAATTAATGCAGATAATTTAAACATAACCTTAGGAAATTTTGCTGTTTTAAATAATATTAATATAAACCATGAAAATATTACAGGTATTTTATCACAAGAAAAAGGTGGCACCGGTTCAAGTAACGGGTTATTTTATAAAAATAGTATTTCTATTGATGAATTTTTTAACCATTTTAATATAACCCCACCTATTACTATTAACGAATTAGTTACAAAACTTATAGAATCTGATTATAAAGACTATGTTGTTCTTCAAGGGGTTACAAAAGACCATATTTCTAATATGCCTTGTGATTATAGCAGGTTATTATTTAATTTCTTTTCATCTAATCAAGCTACTATTTATGCTTATGCTAACAGTAGTTTATTATCTTTTGCATGCTTTATAGCAAATGGTGTATGCTCTAACTGGTTTCAATTAAGAGAAGAAAATGGCAGTATTCCTTATAGTATGTTTTCATTACCTTCAGGGTTTATATACGTGCAGTTTCGTAACCAGCTACCACCTGATGAAATTTTTAAAACAAACGATAAATGGCAGGATATTTCTTCTGAATTTTCAGGCCAATTTTTTAGAGCAGCAGGTGGTAATGCACTTTCTTTTGGTAATATCCAAAATGAAGGGCTGCCTAATATAGTTGGAGAAAGTGATGGTGTAGAAACATCTAAAATACATGGAAATACAGGCTGTTTTGAAGTTACAGCTATTGGTGGTGGCAAAATAAATACTGCTAATTTAGGTGGAATAAATTATAGAATAACATTTAATGCAGGCAGATCAAATAGTATTTATGGTAGGAACGCACATGTTACTCCATATAATTCTACAATAAGAATATGGAAAAAATTATAAAAGGTGTATAAATGGCAGAATATATAGTTATAGAAAATAATATTATAAAGGGTATTTATTGTGGTAGTGTTTTAGAAGATGAAAATACTATTATACTTCCTATAAATCATCAAGTGCAGGAAGGAGATAGGCTAGATTTTTATAATGAAGATTTCTCTAGAAAATCAGACTATGAATTAATAATACAAGGGCTAATAGATATACCAAAAGGCTATAAAATTATTAATGAAACATTAGTAGAAATGGATTATCATGAAAAAATTATAGCAGGGCTTATACCTTTGCCTAAATTTTATAAAATAGATAATAATAAAGTCATAGAAATGGAAGAACAAGAAAAATTATCTATTATGGAATATAATGAAAAAATAGAATACCATAAAAATAAACGCAATAACCTGTTAAACCAAGTATTATGGCAAATAGAAAGGCATAATCAAGAAAAAATATTAAATATTGCAACTTCATTACAGGAAGAAGAATATATAAACTTGCTAAAATATATACAAAAACTAAGAGATATAACAAAACAAAAAACGTTTCCAGAAAATGTAGTTTACCCTATACTATAAAAAAGTGGGAGTTTTTATGCTCCCACTAATATATTATTATTTTCTTACTAAACCATAAGAGTAATATGGTTCTTTTAAAGGTGGTTTTATATTTGAGTGGTGAGCTACGGCATTTGCTGTTTTATCCCCTTTTATACCACTTTTTGTCCAGTAAAACCTTTCTTTTTGTAAATCTTTTATTTCATCTGATTTCTTTTCTATCCATGTGTTTACTCTTACAGTTGCAACACCCATTTCTTTCCATTCTTGATAAAGCCTTAATTTGCCGTTATCAAAATTAACTATAGCACTTTCTTTTCCTGCTGTTCCAAAACCCTCTTTATTATATTCAGCAGGGCTATATTCTGTATATTGGAATTGACCTTTCCTAGCCTCTTGAACTCCTTGACCTAAAACACCACCAAAATTATTCATACGAGAGCTATCCATTTGGATTTTACTTTTTATAATAACTTTGTTACCCTGTATATCAATAGTCATTTCCCCTATCATACGTTCAACACCACCATAGTTACTTGTGCCTACATCTAAATGGCCGTTGGCTTGTTCAAAATCTACAATCTCATACGTCCCTTTTAATGTTTCTATACTATCTTTATTAAGTGGTGTAAATACATGTATATCATATGTGGATTTTAAACCGTTTTCTGTTTCACCTGTTATTGTTGCTTTACCTAAATTATAACCTGTTACTATACCACCTGATTCCACATCTGCATATGTTGGGTTATTTGATGAATACTTAACACCTGTTACAGATGGGTTACCCTCAAGTATTAATGGTATTGTGGCTTTTTTTCCAAGCTCCACACCCATATCAAAACGTTCAAAGGCTGCTTTTGTTGGCATAGTTTGGATTTTTAATTTATAAACCTTATAAATATTTTCGTTATTATAAGCACTTACTTTAATAGTGGTTTCACCATTTTTTTTGAATTTCACAAGCCCTGTGGCGTTTACATCGCATATATCTGTATGTTCAACAGTATATTTTAAACGTTTATCTCCCGCTGTTGGTGGTTCCACTTTTGCTTCTATACGCATAGAGCCACTATTTAATTCAAATGTGCCGTTATCGCTTAATAATATAATATCTTTTACAGGAATATTACCTGCTGATTTTGGTAGCACATTTACATAACATTGCCTTTCTATACCTGCAATATTTACATATATTACAGTTTCCCCCTCTGCAACAGCTTCTACAAAACCTGTATTGGATACTGTTACAATATTTTCATTGCCTGATTTATATGTAACAGGAATATTTAACTTATCTAATATATAAGGGTATAGCATTAAGTTTATTTGGAATGAGTCTATAACACCAAGTATTAAGTCCTGCTTATCCACTTCAAGCATAAAATCAACAGGTGCATTTACTTCAACAATTTTACATACTGCTTTTATACCATTTTTAGTAAAAGCTGTAATATCTGCATTACCATTTTTTAAAATTGTAACTTCCCCTTTGGAATTTACTTTTGCAATACTTTCATTACTACTTTTCCATGTGAGTGTTTTATCTTTTGCATTTTCTGGTTTTACTTCTGCTTTAATAATAAACTTTTCATTTGCTTCAAATGGGGTATATGTTTTTGTATCAAGTATTATCTCTTTTACTTCATTACCTGCACTACCACTGCTACCACCACCGTTACCGCCCTCAACAGGCACAGTGTTCACATCAAAACTTATATCATCACCTAAACCCGCAGCTGCTGTATAGTTTTCCACTTTACCAATATTTAATATAATATTATCCCCTTTTTCCACAAGGCCTTGATTTGCAAGCTCTGTATAGTTTAGAGGGTCAAGAGTAAAAGTCATGGTATAGTCCCCTGTGATTTCTGCTCCTAAAGATTTAAATATATCAGGTATGCTACCATAGTCTGATAAATTTTTCTTTTGTATTAACTTTACTTCTTTACCGTCTAGGTTAATATACATTAATATTTTTACAATATTTTCTCCAAGCATAGAAAGGTCCACATTTACTCGTAAATTACTTTCTTTGCCTGCTTTTTTAAAACTGTTATCATTAATTTTATATTCTAGCACTTGGTATTTTGCAATTAATGAAAATGGGTCTGCATTTAAATCAATTTTTGTAACACCCTCTGGTGCTTGAAAACTTCCACTATTTTCTGCACCGTTATTTGATACTGTTACAGCTATTTGGGTATATTTTGCAGGGTTATTTTTTGCATATATTATTATAACAGCACTACCTTCATTTTTACTGCTAATAACACCTTTATTACTAACCACTACTACATTTTCATTGGTTGATTTATAAATAAGCTCCTCATTAATGCTGGTAATAGGCCTTATACTTGCATTAATAGTATAAGCATTTTTGGTATTAGGATTTATTGTCAGGTATGTTTTATCCACATAAATTGCCCTTATTTTGCTAGTGCTATTAATATTTGATGTATTATAGGAATTAATAAGTATATTTTTAAAAACGCTTTCATCGTTTTTTAAATAAACTTTTATCTCTGTCATACCCTCGCTAAAAGTAGTTATTTTGCCTTGCTGGTTAATACTTGCAACAGCACTATTGCTACTTTTATATACTAATTGCTCATTTTTATGGCTTTCAGGTATTACGTATGCATTTAAATTATATATACCATTATTCTTTATGGGAATATAGTTATATTGCGTAACAATACTTACAGGGTCTTTAGGTTGGTTTTTTATAACCGTATAATTTTCCTGCCCTGTTTCTTCTTTAGAACAGGAAAAGGCAAACAAAACTATAAGCCCCATAAGCAATGCTTTTATTATATAATTTATTCTATTCATTATATTTCTCCAAAACTAATACAGATTACTTTTTAAAAACAGTAACATAAATTAAAAAATATCTGATACACTACCACTTTTATCTGTAACAGGTTCTATTCTTACCTGCTGTGGTCTTTCAGGTTTTCCTCTGCCTGTAATATCGCCCTCTACATATCTTGTTGTAGGAAGTTCCACATATCTATCACTAACTTTTTCAGCCCTGTATGTAAATTGAAAATCACTAAAAAACTGCATTTCAAATTGCATATTATTATCGCCTATTGGCTTGTATGATAAATATGCATCTGTATAACCTTTATCATAAACTGTTACTTTTAAGTTTTTATTAATTAAAGGCATACTCTGTGCTTTGTTTTGGCTGTATGATGAATCCCCAAAAGTAGCATGGATATATTTTAACCAAGGATTCAAATCATAATCATGATGACCTTGTTTCTGTGTTTTCATTATCATATTCAGTTTAGCATTTTCTGTTGAACCATCTACTTTTACAGCAAAACTACCTGTATAATTTGTTACAGAACCACCTGCACCATTACCACCTAAACAGGTAATACCAAATAAACATTTTCTACCATTTTCCATATATGATATACCAATATCACTTGTTGTTGGTCTGTCATTTTCTGTGCCGGAAAATACAGGTTGATAACCAGTGAGACTTTTGTTATATGGATTACCATAAAAAAACGTCATTTCATAATAACCCTCTATACTTTTTGGGTCTTTATTAATATCAAGTGGTGTCATATATATAGTTTTATCAGGAATATCTGTATAAGCATCATTAACTTTTTCTAATGTAAATAACGCTGTAAAACCATTATCATAATATGTATATTCTATGGTTTTCTCATTAACTATATTAAGCCCTGTATTTTTATAACCATCTTTTGTTTGGGCTGCAAATTTATCATTACTATCAAGTGGTATATTTTTTTCCACATATATAAATCGCCAGTTATTAAATGTGTATGACTCTTTTGCAAAAGCATCTTTTGGAGTATATTGCATTCTACCTTTAAAAATAACATTATTTTCTTCAATATTTATACCAAATTCTCCAAGCATTTTATCACTGGTTTCATTATTTTCATTTGGAGTAAGCTCTTTTGTAATATTATTATAAGAATATTTAACTTTATTTATTTTATAATACCCTTTTGTATTCATTACTTTATGAACTTTTATATTAAATTTTTGTTCCACACCACTTGTAGAATAAACACGGATTTCAGCTTCCCCCTCACCTACTGGAGTCAACTGCCACTGGTTATCTACACCCTCTTTTGCATAAGCTGATACAATATTGTTATCATTTGATTCTATCATTAATTTTGTATTAACATTTGCATCTTGGTTAATATCTGCCACTAAATCATAAGTAGTGTTATTAATATAAAGGTTTGCAGGTGGGTTATTTAATGTAATACTTGTTACTTCCACAGCCTGCTGTTCTTCACGAACATATATTTTCATAGTTTTAGATATAGAACTATCACTTGCAGAAGTTACCATTAACTCTGCCACACCTTTATTTAATGGTTTAATAGTTTTTGTAGCTTCATCAAATGATATTACATCACTACCACTACTTATACTATATTTTAAACTTTTATCTTGTGCATAAGGTGGGAAAGCTACTGGGTCTATTGTTATAACATCTTGCATACTAATATATGAAATTGTAGGCATATTCATAATTGCAGTAACAGGAAATGAAAAAGCACTAACACTTATATCATATTCTTTTTTAAACCTGCCGTTATCTGCTAAAGCTGTAATTTTAGCATTACCGATACTTTTACCTGTAACTTTTCCTGTAACACTATCAACATATGCTACTTTTGGATTACTTGAAGTATAAGTAATATTTTTAAATGTGGCATTTTCTGGTAATACACTACCTGAAACATCAATAGTTTTACCTATAAGAACACTCTTTTCATTAGTTTTACGTTTAATATCTGTAACATTAATTGTAGAATCTGAAATAGTTAATTTTATAGAATCAAAAACTTTATCATTTTCTAATGATATGGCTTTTATTTCCACTTGACCTTTTGATAATATATTAACTTTACCAAAACTATTTATGGTTGCAATATTTTTATTAGATGATTCATATTTGATGTATTATTTGGATATAAAATAGGTTTTACCATAAATAATGATGTATCTTTCCTATCAAAACTTCTATCTTCCCCTATGGAAATTTTTGTAGCATTAATAATACTACCACTAGAAGATTGCCCAGGGTTAATATCAGATATTTTCTTTAATGATAACTTTAATACATCATTATCAGTAATAACCCCATCACTAACAAGCACAGGGATACTACTACCTTTTAATGAAATAATAATATCAGCATCTTTTCCGTTATAATTAGTAGCATTAAGTGATGTAATTACACTTTTTGCAATCTCATCATAACTTAAAGATGAAAAATCATCACTATTTAAATTAAGGTCAATACTTGCACCATTAAGAAATAAAGTTGTCTTAACGATTTCGCCGTTTAACTTATCAGCATTAATAGTTAAACTACCACCTATATTTTTTTCAGGTGATTTGTTTACACCATATTGTTTTACTTCATATTGCCCAAAAATAGATAAAGGGATATTGGTAACATTAACTGGTGTTAATATTTTTTCTGCCACGTAAAAATCCACATGTTGGAATACACCTTCATTGGCTGCAGATTTTACTTCCACAGAAAATTCGCCGAAGTCTTTAATTGTTAAAAGACCATTTCCGTCCACAGTTGCAATTTTTTCATTGCTGGAGGAATAAAGTAGTTTTTTATTTACTGCATTAGTTGGCTCGGCAACGGCACTTATATCATAAGTTAAATCCACATTAGCCATCTTCATTAGCTCTATATAGTTACTAGGAACAGCTATTCCTTTAATAACTTCATTAGGTGCAGATTCTTCATAAATCACACCATGTGAGCTAGTATTATTACCGCTTGAGCATGCAACAAATAAAAGAGGAAATAAAAATAATAAATAAATAAAAACAAAGCCTCTTTTATTCATAAAACTTCTCCTATTAAATTGTAAAACATCTAAATATTTTAGTAATAAAACTTTATATACTAATGATAGTATGTATTATACAAAAAGTCAATAAGTATTATTATAATTTTTATGTAAAAAAAATGTAATAACATCAAGTATTATTTAATATTTTCTTAAAGTTTTAAAGTTATTATTTTTGATAAATTTATTATACATTTTATAATTTTTTAAAGTATAGTAAAACCATATAAAATTATTATTTTTTTTTAAAAAATATATGATTTTTTTATTTTTATAATAGATAAAAAAAAAGGATTTAGGCTGGAGGACCTAAATCCCTTTTTTAGTGTATTGGCACTACACTTTTTATTTGAATATATGCAAACAGTGGAGAGTTGTTGCATATATCTTTGGATTTTGTAAACTACCTTTTATAAGATATTTTGCAAAAGCCAAAGGTTTTTTATGCTCCCCCTTTTTAGGGGGAGCTTTATATTATTGTAATAATTTACTTGCATAACTTGGTATTTGGTTAGCTTGTGCAAGCATTGCAGTTGCTGATTGTAATAACACTTGTTGTGCAGATAACTGGCTTGATGCTTGAGCTATATCTAAATCTCTAATACGGCTTTCTGCTGCTACCATGTTTTCTCTTGTAGCGTTTAAGTTATTAATTGTGTATTCAAGTCTATTCATTTGAGCACCTGCTGTTGCTCTTGCTGCTGATATTTGTTCCAATGCCATATCTATTTTTGTAATAGCTTTTTGTGCATCGTTAAATGTAGCAACGTTAATTCCGTCTATTCCCATACCTACTGTATCTAATCTACCTATGGAAATATCTATAAGTTGACCTTCGTTTGCACCTACTGCAGCTTTTGTAGCAGTATCTTTTATGTGTAAAAAGGCTTCTTTTGCTCCTGGTTTATCAGTAAATTTCATAGTGCCTGTTGCTGTATTAAATGTAACATCTGCTGCACTTTCTGGTTTTACTAAAACATCAACCCCTGGAATAACATTTTTTAATCTACCGTCTGTTACAATATCTTCGCCTATAAATTTACCTGT
>CALADT010000093.1 GCA_937890655.1 uncultured Mucispirillum sp.
CTAATGCCTGCCCAACATCTCTACCCCCAGAACCATATTCTCTACTAATAGTTATTATGCAACCTGCCATAATATACCTCCAAAATATATTACCTGTTGTATTTTACCACAGCTTATTTTTAATAACAAGTAGTATAAATATGTATTATTCATAAATATGACATATTTTTAAGAAATGTTATACTTTTTAAAAACTTATTTATTACTATAATATGGTTATATTTAATATGACTTTTTACCATAAAAAAAGCCTGCTATTAATAACAGCAAGCTTATATATTATAAGTTATAAGTTATAATTTATTATTAATGCATAGAAGCAGCACATTTATGGATAATTTCAAAAAGTTCTTCTAAATGTTCCACATCTACACATGAAAAAGCCACCCTTATATCTGTCTGGTTCGTGCTAATAACACCTACTCCATATTGGTCTAAAAGTGCTAACCTTAATTTTTCTGCTTCCACATTTTTTAATTTTATACACATAAAATATCCTGAATTAAAAGGATATGCTGTATATTCATCATCATATTTACCAGAAGAACAAATCTCCTGCACTTTTTTACATCTTTCTTCAATAATTTTAACAAGTGCTGTTTTTTCATCATTAAATGATGGTGCTTTTAGAACTTCCACAGTAATGGACTGGCTAGGGTGTGGTGCACTTGATATAGACGCCCTTAAATAACCTGCTGTTTTTGTTTCAAGTGCTTTAAATATTGCACTATTATCGCCTTTTATTGTAGCTCCATATGTAATAAAACCTACTCTAAAACCCCATGCAAAACTTTCTTTTGTAATGCCGTCTATTTTTATGGCAAGTAATCTTTCACTTCTGCCTGCAAGTAAACTAAATATAGATTCTTTAAACACGTTATCAAAAAATAAACCGAAATAAGCATCATCTGTAACAGCTATAATATTAATACCTGATTCTGCAATTTCTGTTAATCCATCAGCTATTTGCACTGCTTCTTCTTTTGTTAATGTGTAGCCTGTTGGGTTATTAGGAAAGTTTAAAAGAACCATTACTTTTTTATTTTTAGCTCCACACTCTCTTACTCTTTGTAATAAACCTGCTACATTATAGCCATTATTTTCATTAAATGTTTCATATGTAGCTATTTCCCCACCTAAAAGTGTGCTAAACATTAAACGGTAGTTGCCCCAAAATTTATCCGGCAAAACTACAAAATCACCACTATTTAAAAACAGCTCCCCAGCAGTTACAAGGCCATTAGTTAAGGCATTACATACAATAGGGTGGCTTATTTGTGTGCCATTTAATGATGGATTTTCTTCTTTAATTTTGTTTGCCCATAGTTCCCTTAATTCAGGTATCCCTGAGGCTTGTGCGTATGTAAATATTTTAGAAGGATTAATATCTTGAAATTTTTTAAACATACTTTCAAGATACATAGGCTCACCTTTAGCAGTTGATATACCTATGGTTGCATTAAATTTATTTGCTTTTGCTTTAGCTTCTGCACTCTGGCTTAATATACCTTTTGGCATAAATAATTCTTTACCAGTATTAGAAAGCATTTCTAAAATATATTTATTATGCTCGCCTAATTCATCATTAATGCTTTTAGCTATTGGATTCATAATTCACCTTTTTATTTTTGGAAGTTTCACTATTCTTCCTTACAATTTTTATATACAATTTAGTTTTATAATATATTTTAATATAATAAGCAATATTTATTTTGATATAAGTTTATCTATATCACTAAAAAAGCCTTCTTTATTATTAAGTTCTATATCCATTTTTATATATCCGAATATACTTTGGTATTCAAGAGGAAGTTTCACAAAATCTTTTTCTGTTGTAATAAAAAGTGTTGCGTCTTTATTTTTGCCTTGAGTTATTATACCATTAATAGATGTTTCATTTAAAAGCATATGGTCCCTAAACCCTGCAAAAAATACAATATCAAGCCCTGCATTAATTAATGTTTGATAAAAAGCATCGTTATTTGCAATACCTGAATAAGCACACACTCTTGTTCCTTTTAAATATGATAAATCTATTTCTTCATTTTTTAATATAATTCTTTTAAAAATAGTATTACTAAAAAATATACCTTGTTTATTAATTAGCCCTTTTACATTTTCTGGTATATTATCATTTGATGCCCTTGTAAAAACTATAATATCGGAACGGTTTATGGCAAAAGGAAACTCTCTTAAATAACCAAAAGGAAAAGGAAAGCCTGTGGAAAGTGGTTTTTTATGGTCAAGTAGTAATATATTTGCATCTCGTTTTAATTTTTTATACTGGTAGCCGTCATCTAAAACTGCCACTGTTGCCCCATATGTATCACGGGCGATTTCTAATGATTTTTCACGTTTTTTTCCTGTTATTACAATAGCTTCTAAATTGTTTTTTGCCATCATATATGGTTCATCTGCTGCCATAGGTGGGTGATGATATAGATTACCTAAACCGTCACTTATTACTGTATTATCATAACCTATTTTTCCCTTATAGCCTAAAGATAAAATAGCTACTTTTTCATTTCTTTTTATCATTTCATTAGCTATTAAAAGTGTATGTGGTGTTTTTCCTGCTCCACCCATAACAAGATTACCAACAGAGATTGTTTTTATACCATGATTAACCATTTATTTATTTTCCTTATTTTTATTTCTATACATATCCCATAAAAATATATATTTTAAAAAAGCATAAACATATGCACTAAACCCAGCAATTAACCCTTGTAAACCGTCTAAAAAGCCACCTTTTATGAAATAAAGTTTTATAAAACTAAAAAATGGGCTAAATATTAGCTTACTTAATTTAAATTTTTTACCATTTTTAAAATAGCTTTCTGCAGAAAGTTTTGCATAACGGATTGTTTTATTAAAATGGTCCTCAATATCTTTATAGGAATAGTGAGTTAAGTAACCATTAAGTAGTTCTTTTTTGCCCTCTACTTTTAATTCTTCATGGACAATATCCCCTACCCATAAAGGGTTATCACTTCTTTTTACAAGACGAAGTCTCTCATCTTTCTGCCAAGAATAATTAAGTAGTTTCCCTAAATAATATGTTTTTCGTTTTATATAATAGCCTGATACATTAGTGTTAGTAACAGCTTGAATTATACTTTTTCTAAGTTCTTCTTCAATAACTTCATCAGCATCAAGGTACAATATAAAATCACAGCTACATTTTTCTAATAAAGAATTTTTTTGGCCTGCAAACCCTTTCCATTCTTCTAAATATATTTTTGCATTATATTTTTTTCCGATTTCCACTGTTTTATCTTGCGAAAAACTATCTATTATA
>CALADT010000094.1 GCA_937890655.1 uncultured Mucispirillum sp.
GATAAGATAAGATAAGATAAGATAAGATAAGATAAGATAAGATAAGATAAGATAAGATAAGATAAAAATGGGGTTAAATTATGCTTAGTGAAGAATTACAGCGTATAAAAGAATATCACACAGCACATAGTGAATTTGCAAAAGCAATGAATATTAAAATATTAGACCTTGATAAAGGTTATGCAAAAACAGTAATGGAGCTTAAATCACAGCACAGAAACAGTATGGGTATAACTCATGGTGGAGCTATTTTTGCAATAGTAGATACTACTTTGGGAGTTGCAACAACAGCATATGGCACTTTTGCAGTAACAGCAGCAGCAAATATTTCATACATAAAACCAGGGACAAAAGGTCCATTAATAGCAGAAGCAAGGGAGTTAAGTAAAACAAGAAAACTTGGCACATATGAAGTAAAAGTTTTTGATGGGGACCACAGCTTAATAGCCATTGCACAAGCTACAATGTATAGAAAAGATAAACCTTATCCACCAGTGGAAGAAGAAACAAAATAGTAAAAATTTATTAAAATATTATTCATATGTATAAGTAAGTTATAGCTTTTTATTAATTTATTTTAAAAAATGTAAAAAAAGTTATTGACATTTACTTATATATATGATATAAATTGCAACCTTAGATGACGCGGGGTAGAGCAGCTTGGTAGCTCGTCGGGCTCATAACCCGGAGGCCGTCGGTTCAAATCCGGCCCCCGCAATTATTTATGGCGGTTTAGCTCAGGTGGTTAGAGCATGCGGCTCATATCCGCAGTGTCCGGGGTTCAATTCCCTGAACCGCCACTCTTTTTTTTCATAATTCATTCTATTAACTAAAATCTTAAAATTTGTTTATGTAATATTTTTATTTATCTAATTATATGTATTATAAAAATATTTTCTAATCTCTTAAAATTCTACTTTAAATTATATATAAAATAGGCACTAATTATTAATAGGGTTTTTTATAAATTTAAGTTATATTTTTAAACTATTTTGTAATAACTAGGGCTAAGTATGATTTAAATAACTTTACAGTGCCTTATATTATAAAAAAATTGCTTATAAAGTTATGCTATTATTTAGGTGTTATAAATATATTAAAAGATAGTTTATGTAAATTATAGAGTTTATAGTATTTATAGTTTAGAAATATAATATTATTTTTTAAAAATTATTTATAAATTTATTATGCTACTTAAAAAAATAGCCATAAACTATAAATCATAAACCTATAAACCTATAAAATATGGAAAATAAAAGCTATAAACTTTATATGACTTGCATTAAATATTTAAAATAAGGCAATAAAAAAAGCTGGTAAAAATACCAGCTTTATATTTAATATATTGTTTTTATTATTCCATTTCTTCTTCCATACCTTGAAGCATTTTGCCTCTTAAAGTATGTCTTTCTTGTGCTGAAAGAATAGTTTTTCTTATACGTATTGATTGTGGAGTAACTTCAACCATTTCATCATCTGTTATGAAATGGAGTGCTTTTTCCAATGTCATAGGAAGTATAGGCCTTAATGTTAAAGCATCATCTTTACCTGAAGCACGCATATTTGTAAGTTTTTTCTCTTTACATGGGTTTACATTTAAATCGTTATCTTTATTATATTCCCCTACAACCATACCTTCATAAACAGGGTCCCCAGGGACAACAAATAATTGCCCACGTGGTTCTAAATGAAATAAACCATAACCAACAGCAACACCAGCCCTATCTGAAACCAGTGAACCTGTATGACGAACAGGGAAATCGCCCCTATATTCTTCATAACCTGCAAATAATGTATTCATTATACCTGTGCCTTTTGTATCAGTTAAAAAATCATCTCTATAGCCTATAAGCCCACGAGATGGAACAGAAAATTCTGCCCTAACCCTACCTGTGCCTTTATTTACTAAGTTAGTCATTCTACCTTTTCTTATGGAAAGTTTTTCTGTTATAACACCAAGATATGGTTCTTCGCAGTCAATATATACATTTTCAACAGGTTCAAACCTAACACCATCTTTTTTCTTAAAAATAACCTGTGGTCTACCAACGTTTAATTCAAAACCTTCCCTCCTCATTTCCTCAATTAAAATAGCAAGTTGTAATTCGCCTCTACCTTTTACAATAAAGCTATCTTTATCTGTCGCATCTTCCACTTTTATAGAAACATTTCTTAAAACTTCTTTTGCAAGCCTTTCTTTTATTTTAGCAGCTTGAACAATTTTACCTTCTTTACCTGCAAGTGGTGATTTATTAATGGTAAATTTCATTGCAACAGTAGGCTCATCTACTGATATTCTAGGAAGTGGGTCTGTATTATCTTTAGAGCAAATAGTATCTCCAATAGTAATATCTGGCATACCTGCTACCACTAAAATATCCCCCGGTTGTGGTGTAGGGTTGTCTTCTAACTGCATACCGTTATAAGACTGTATTTTTGAAACTTTTGCAGGTTTTGGTTCTCCTTTTTCGTTAAAAAATATTAAGCCTTCATTTATTTTAGTAACGTTACTTTTTATTTTACCAATAGCTAGTCTGCCTAAATAGTCAGAGTAGCCAAGGTCTGAAACAAGCATTTTAAAAGATGATTCTTCATCGTAGCTAGGAGCAGGAATTTCTTTTAATATCATATCAAAAAGTGGTTTTAAGTCTTTACCTTGTTCTTCTAGTGTTAATGACGCAACACCATCTCTACCTATGGCATAAAGTATAGGGAAATCAAGTTGGTCTTCTGTGGCATCAAGGTCAATAAATAAATCAAGAACTTCATCTATTACTTCAATAGGGCGTGCATCTTTTCTATCAATTTTATTAATGCATACTATAACCCTTAACCCTCTTTCAAGAGCTTTCTTTAAAACAAAACGAGTTTGTGGTAGTGGCCCTTCAGAAGCGTCTACAAGTAATATAGCACCGTCCACCATAGATAATGCACGTTCTACTTCTCCACCAAAATCGGCGTGTCCTGGAGTATCTAAAATATTGATTTTAGTATTATGCCATGTTACAGAACAGTTTTTCGCAGTGATTGTAATACCACGTTCACGTTCAATATCCATACTATCCATAGCACGTTCTTCTGTTACCTGATTTTCTCTATATACACCACTTTGCTTAAACATAGCATCTACAAGTGTTGTTTTACCATGGTCAACGTGAGCAATAATAGCAATATTTCTTAATGATTCGTTTGTTGATAATGTTTTCATAAAGCCTCAATATATTAATTATTAGTATATCGTTTTGCCTTGTTTTTATTAAATAGTCAAGTATTTTTATTAATTATTATATAATTTGTTAAAATAAATAATGGATATATTGACATATAAATTTATTCATATTAAAATGTGGTTTCAAAACATAAGATGAATGGAGAAAAAGTTTGTCTACAAAAAAAGTCTTATTATTCGGCCTAGGTTTTTTTCAACGCAGGCTTTTAAAAGATATAGCTGAAGAACGCCCTTGTATAGTGGTGGATATAGACGGCAACCTTGTGGAAAGAGTTGTAGAAGAATATAATAATGTAGAAGGAATAGAGGGGGAAGCCTCTAGTATTGTTACATGGAAAAAAATTAATTTAGAAGATATTTCCCATATTGTTTCATCATTACAAGATAACGATGTTGTTCTTGAAATATGTAGAATAGCACGGAATGTGTATAACCTACAAATACCTATTATTTTAATGCTTTATAAAAATGAAAATAGAGAACTTTTAGAGCATTATGATGTGAAAATCATTAACCCTATATCTATTGCTTCTGAAACAGTTTTAAATATTATACAAAAAAATTATGCAAGGCCAAATAATATAGGATTAGGTAACGGAGAAATAGTAGAAGTTATAATCCGTAGACGTTCCCATATAGTTGATAGAAAAATGCGTTTTTTAGCCCCAAGCAGGTGGAAAGTTGCAGCTGTTTATAGAAATGGTGTATTTATAGTCCCTGATGGTGATTTTAAATTACAAATAGGGGATAGGGTAGTTTTAATTGGGGAACCAAAAGTTGTAGAAAATATTGTAAATATATTAATGATAGGTAAGCCTGAATACCCACTTCAATACGGCCAGAATTTAGCAGTTTTAGGTAACGGGCTAACAGAGCAGGATTCCCATGAAATAAACTACTTTTTTAATAACACAAGAGCAAAAAAGTATTTGTGGTATGATACAGATAAACAAAGGCTTGAAAATAACCAAAATATTAGCCTTATAGAATCTTCAGGAGCAGAATTTGGTGGCACTTTGCAAAATTTCCGTAGTGCTGCATATCTGCATGATGTAGGAACTCTTGCTATATCAGGCTGTTCCGGTTTTGGTTTATTTAACGGAAGGCTAAAATATTTCTTTAAAAAAACACGTCATCCGTTTTTAATAACTAGGGGTAAGGCTCCTTATAAAGAAGTGATTGTATCTTTAAATGGTTATATTCCTGAACGGCTAATAGAAACAGGTGCAGAGATAGCAAGCCATTTTAGAATATCTTGTAGGTGCGTATATGTTATTCCTCCAGGGGCTTTAAAAACAGGCCAAGACACTCAGGAACTAGAAGATAGAAAAAATTTTGTAAGAGATTATGAAAACTTAACAAGAACAAAAATACCTTTAACTGTTCTTGAGGGTAACCCTGTGCATAAGATTTTATCAGATATTGAAAAATCTCCTAATAGTCTATTACTACTTGCTGCAAATTCAAAAGACAGGATTTCATCACTTAACCCACACGCATCGTTTTTAATAGCGTTGCGTAGTGAAAATAGTGTTCTGGTTCTTCCTGATGAGGATATAAATGAGTGAACATGAGGCATTATTTCTATTTTTAATGGCAACAGGTGCTTTTTTTATGCCTTTTCTTAGTAAATGGCTTATGCTTCCTGCTGCTGTTGGGGAAATAATATACGGTATTGTAATAGCTTCTTTAATTCCATATGGGGAAAGCCAGCTGGTTATGATAGAATATTTTTCTGCATTAGGGTTTTTAATACTAATGTATTTAGCAGGGCTTGAAATAGATTTTGAACGGTTTACAGCACTTCCAAATAAAGAGCTATGGTTATATGTTTTAACATTTATTCCTGTGGCTGCTGCCTCATGGTATTTATCTCACTATTTAGGGCTACACTGGGCTTTTGCTATTATATTTTTCACATCAGGTATAGGGCTTTTATTTCCTGTATTAAAAGATACAGGGCTTATTAAAACAGATTTTGGTCAAAAATTATTAATTATTACCATGATAGGGGAAATATTAACTTTAGGTGGCTTAACCGTAGTAACTATTATATCTAAATACGGCTTAACAACTGATAGTGTAAAACAAATATTATTTTTATCATTATTTTTTATTATTATATACTTTTTTATGAAAATATTAAAAGTAATATTATGGTGGCGTCCTGATTTACAGTCTATTTTTTTAGAAGTAGGTAACCCAACAGAAACAGGTATGCGTGCGAACTTTGTAATATTATTTGCATTTGTAGCATTTGCTGCCATATTTGAAATAGAGTTTGTAGTGGGAGCCTTTGTAGGTGGTATGATGTTTGCCCTTGTATTTGCAGGCAGGGACGGTGTGCTTGATAAATTAGGTGGGGTAGGTTATGGGTTTTTCATACCTATATTCTTTATTTCAGTAGGTATGCGTGTAACTTTTAATGATTTTTTGCATTATGATGTAATTATTCTAGCCTTACTTATTATTGCATCTTTATTTATAACACGAGTTGCAGGAACACTTTTATTATTTTTTTCCAGTATTCCAAAACCAAAACTTTTACTTGTTACAACAGGGCTTTCCTTTCCATTAACTATGCTTGTGGCAGTATCTAGTATTTGTTATGATATGAAACTAATCACTAAAACAGAAACATCTGCTGTTTTAATGGCTTCTATGATATCTGCAATTATATTTCCATGGTTATTTAAAGGTATTGTGGCTATAATTATGCCTGATGAAACTATGGATAAGTAAAAAAATCATTAATTTTAAACAATTATTGTTAAATTGTATGTAAAAAACATATTTAATAATCCGATTTTTATTGACAATAATATGTCTTTCTTATTATATTTATAGCATACTTATAGTAGTTAGGTAGTCTAATGAAAAAATTAAGCATTTATTTTATGATTTTTACATCAATGATGATAATTACAGGTTGTGGAGATTTAGTAATAGACCCAACTGATAATGTAACAGATAATATTACTGACAATAATACAACTGATAACAATACTGACAGTAATACTGATAATAATACAGATAGCGAATTAGAACCGGAAATACCTGATGGGGACATAATTCCGGCATTTCCACTTAACCCTGCTAAGCCAAGACCTATTAAGGATTTATTTATGGGAGATTTTGGTAGTAATCAAAATGTAATGTATTTTGCACTTCATATTACAGGCAAATCAACTAAAAGTAAGTTTTTACAAGTGCCTTCTGGTAATTTAGGGCAAGGGGACGGTATAGGTTATGCTAGAGATTTGAAAATTATATATAACGGTCATGATGGTTCTCCTACAACACAATTTCCTTTTTCTGCTAAATATAAAGAATTAGGTTTATCAGATGTGTATTCTGAAGAATACGGCTTTACAGAGAAAACAGGCAATAACCTTGATATGCGTTTTTATTTAGGTTATCCTACATTTTATGTTCCTCTTAATTCTAGAGTGATAAAATTTACTTCGTTTTCAATAGTAGATTTAACTAAACCTATATGGGGTGGTTTTGCAGATATGGTTTTTGTAAGGTGTGGCTTAAGCGGTGGTGTGGAACATTTAAAGTTCCCTTTACCTATTGATGAATATAATTCTGCAATACATAAAAATATAGCAAAATTCACAATAGAATTTAATGATAACTTATGTGACCAAAATGGTTATACTGTTACATTTGATGGTTTTGTAAAAAAATAAACAAGTAATGTGTTATATTTGGGAAAAATAAAAAATTACTTATATTACTTTTAACAGCCTTTTTTAGTTTAAGTTTATTATCATCATGCGAAGATATTAATATGGTAGATAATATACAAGTAAATAATTCTGGTAATAGCCAAGATAATAGTAACGGCAGTGAAAATAGTAATGGTAATGGAGATATAAACAATAAGCCTGCTTAAGTAGAACATTGCATGCAGTAAATATATGGGGCTATGCAGTAGATAAGTATGGAGATGTATGCGAATTATATATAGGAGATAATAATTTACCGTCATCAATGAATAGTGGGGATGGTTTAGCGAATATAGCTAAATATCAAGAATTAAGTAATAGTTACTTAATTAAATATGGGTTAGATAAAGTAAACGGTCAGGCAAAATTAATAAACCTAATTGGGGCAAAAGGTTATGGCTCTAATATGAATGTTTTATATGAGCTTGATTTAGGTAAACAATATTTTAAAGACTATTTTGATAAATAATATATATATAAAGGTGAGTTATGAAAAAAAGTTTATTAATTGTATTTTTTATGTCATTATCTCTATTAGTAAGTAGTTGTGGTGATGTAGAAATAGATAATACAAATAAAGGTAATAACACAAATACAGATAGTAACACTGATGGTGGTATGTTATCTACTAAAAGTAAAATTAAGCTACAATGTAACGGAATATACTATATTAATGAGCCTTTTACAATAAATGTTACAACAGATGATAATCGCAAAGTAAATCCATTATCATGGAACCAAAATACAGAAAATAGTGAAATAAGTATGAATGTTAATGGAAATACTGCAACTATTTTAGCAAAGAAAGAGGCTAATGTATTTATAAATGTTATAGAAGATGGCACAAACTATGAATCAGAATGTAGCTTTAAAGTAATTAAAAAAACAGATAATCCTGTTATACCAGTAAAAACACCTATTAAGTTACAATGTAGTGATGAATATTTGGAAGGTTCAGAGTTTGATTTATACCTTACAACAGATGATAATAGAGTAATAAACAAAACAATATGGTCAAAAGATAGTGATAATATACAACTAACACCAGACAATTATAATCCATATTCTGCAAGAATAAAAGCATTATCAGCGGGAAAAGGAACAATAAATGTAGTTGAACCAGAAACAAATTATAGTAGCCAATGTACCTTTTTAGTAAAAGAAGAACAGCCACAAATATACCTTGAAAAATATGATTATTCATTTGTAGTTGGAGAAACAAAAACAATTAAATATGCGATTATTCCAAAAAAACAGAATCAAGCAATAGAAATAAAACAGCCACAACCAGAAGGCTATGAATTTAAAATTAGAGATGGTGAAATAGAAGTAAAATCATTAAAAGAACAAGGAATGACTGAGCTAGTATTGGTTTCTAAAAATTTAAATTTAGAATCTTCTCCTATATATTTATCATCATTAACAGATTTTACATTTACTCTTGATACAGAAAATACAGGCTCAACAGAGTTTAATGATAATAAAGCCCATAGTTTTAGTGTAAAAATAAATAAAAATTCAGAGTTTACAAGTTATAAATTATATAAAGATAATTTTCCTTCATGGATACATGTGGATGGTCCCAAAAAAATAACATCATTCATTGATGAATATACATTCTCATTGGAAGAAAATAAAAGAGTAAGACGCCATGAATATGAAATAGTTTTTTTACCAGGAAATGTAACAAATATTAATGATAAAAAAGCACAAAAAATTAAAGTAACACAAGATAGAAATTATGCACCAGAACAAAGAACAATTAAGTTTTTTAAAGGAGCAAAAACCCATACAGCAAAAGACTTCTTAGAAGAATGGGACTATAATAAAGAACATTACACCACAGGAAAAGTGCCAGAATATTATCTATATGAAAACGGATTTGAAGGATGGTATAATTCTAATAAATTAATAGGAAAAGAATCTAGTATGCCAATAAAAGGACAAGATACAAATATGTGTTGGGCATATGCTGCAACAAATGCACTACACTGGTGGTTAGAGCATAATGAACAAGAAGTAAAAAAATATATGGAGTATAAAAAACCAGCAGAAACCGATACTGTAAGGTATAATGAAGGTTATTATAATACAAAATATATACCATCTACAAAGCTTGATATAGCATCATTTAGTGATAATACAAATAAAATAGCAAGAGAAAATAAAAGCGATATAGCAAAAGTGTTTAGAAAAGTATATACAGAAAATAAGGGTGGTTTTCCTAATGAAGCTATTTTATGGTATTTATCAGGTAAAGAATATATAGACCATAACCACCCTAATAAAGCAGGTTTTGGATTAGTAAAAGATATTTTCCCAACTGCAGATGTAAATGATTTAGTTATGAGAATATCTTTAATAGAAATGACACAAGATAAGCTTAATAAATTATTTGAAGAAGCAATAGCAAAGGATAGAATATTTTTATTAAATATAAAATATAATAACGGAGCATTACATGCAGTAAATGTATGGGGTTATGTAGTTGA
>CALADT010000095.1 GCA_937890655.1 uncultured Mucispirillum sp.
CCTATTACTATGGTTATGACGGGTTACTTGAGTTTAAGTTGGATAATAAAACATATACCCATAAGCATATTATAGAGTTTGATAATAAACCATATGGAAAACCCTCTTTTAATAAACTCACAAATAATATTAAAGAAGTATATTATTTAAGTGATGGTTCTATTTCATTACACAGAATGGAAGATGATTATAGCTGTAACGATTTTGCTAATAATAATTGTTTATACGCACCACTTTATATTAGAAAAATATTTAAAAAATCATTAATAGGTAATATGTCATTATACAGGGTGGATAATAATATTCCACTGGAAGAAAAAGATATCATTAATTTTTCTAATGGTTCTATGCTTTATTCTATTGTGGTAGATGTGCCGGCATTTGATTTTTCTACATTTAATGATTTTGATAGCCTTGTATGTATGAGAAATGAAGAAAATTTATGTAAAGGTGTTATTAATAACGGCAGGCTGGATAAGTTGGCACTTTTTGAACTAAATAGAATATATGAAGATAATAAAGAGTTTTTATATAAAGATGTAGGCGATGGATTAATTTATGGTATAGACTTATATGAAAATACCATAACGCCATATAATAAAGCATGCTTTAAGGCTGCTACTAATATTGATGATTTAGAAGGGTGTATTGAACCTAACTTAAAAAAAGGGTATATAAAACAAAGCATACACCCTAATGGGCTTATATATTGGGAAATGTATTTCCAAAATATATCTATTGATAATATTATATACTGGGTAAATAATAGAGGAGAGCCTTTTAAGGCATATACTAATAACCATTATACGTATAATTTTAGTATATTTAATAAAATATCATCTGATTTAATAAAAAAAGTATTTAGTGCCAATACAACAAGTATTGATAAATAATATAAGGGGGGATGACCTAATATGAAAGAAACTCACAGGTCCCATGAAACAAAAGAAAGGTTTAAAAAAGCCTTTTTTACACTATATGCAGAAAAAAAGATTGAAACAATAACTATTAAAGAAGTGGCAGATTTAGCAGGGTTTAATAGGGGCACGTTCTATCTATATTATAAAAGTATATACGATTTACTACAACAAACAGAACAAGAATTACTTGATGAATTTGCTAAAAAAGTAGATTACCATATAAACTTATATTATAATAATATAGGCGACCCAGATGATGA
>CALADT010000096.1 GCA_937890655.1 uncultured Mucispirillum sp.
TCAAATAAAATACCATATATTAAAGAACTTATTACAAAAAGCTGAAAAGCTGCAGGTATTAACCCAAAAACGAAAAAATACTGGTAATTTAAGTATGGGTTAAATAATATTTTTTCACTTAAAAGCACTGGGTTCACTTGGAAATCTACATCATAAGCTGGCACACCATACTTCATAAAAAGTTTTTTAGTATAAACATCTGAAAAATCTTTCACAGCTGTTAAAACGCCCTTATTAACTAATGCTCCCACTAAAAATAACTCGTTATTATAATACAGTATAACTTCTGCACCTTTATAACCTATTATCCGTTTTGATAAATTTTCCGGTATTAAGACTATACCATATATCTTACCGGCAGCCATAAGTTTTCGTGCTTCTTCCATACTTGTAAGGCTTTCCGTTATTTTTACATAGGGAGATGCGTTTACAACATCTATTAAATTACGAGATAAGGCACTATTATCTTGGTCAATTATTGCAACAGGTATTTCCCTAATGGAAGGGTTAGCAAATACACCTATTATAATAGTTGATAATACAATGGGAGTAATTAGTATAAAAAGAAACAGTTTTCTACGAGTATAAAGTAGAAAATGCCACTCCCTATCAAAAAAATATTTTATAGTCTTTAAATACTCTATTATTTGCATAATATATTTATTCTATTTGCTGTATTGAGTATGGGAATAAAAAAGTGCCGTCATACCTGCCCTTAAACCCTCAATATGGGTTTTTGGGTATGCTTTTACTTCAAAAGTTTTTAAGTCAAAATCTGCACTTGTTTTTGTGGCACTCCATACTGCATAACTACCTGCTGGGGCAATATATTTTACTTCCACAGGGTATACTTCTGTTTTAGATAAAGCAGGGATTTCCACATTAATTACAGTGCCCATTCTTATATCCTTTAGTAAATCTTCTCTAATAAAAAACGATACCCACACTTCATTTAAATCAATTAAACTAATAACAGGAAACCCTGGAGTAACAAGCTCCCCTTGTTCTACTACCACCGTGGATACTTCCCCGTCTATTGGAGAATAAAGTATTGTATCTTCTAAAAGCACCATAACTTCTTGTAATGCACCTTGAGCTTGCTCTTTTAATGCTTCTGCTGTTGTTTTATCTTCTTTTCTTGCACCTGTTTTTGCCATTTCATAATTGGCTTGTGCTGCGCGAACATCGTTTTGTAATACTTTCCACTGAGTTAATGCTTCATCTAAACTTTGGGTAGTTACAACGCCGTCATCATGGAGCGATTTTACCCTGTTATATGTTTTAAAAGCATAACGTTCTGCTGCTAATGCTTTTTGGTAAACATTATAAAGTGCTGTTATTTCTTCCTGCCTTGCACCTATATTTATTTTATCTTCTTGTGCTTCTGCTGCTTTTACTGCTGCTAAAGCCTGTAATTCTTTTGCCCTTAATGTAGGAGAATCAACTTTTGCTAAAACATCACCTTTTTTTACATGCTGGCCTTCTATTACATTTAAATCAATAATATTTCCTGGCACTTTTGCAGCCACCTGCACTTGTTTTGCATGAAATTCACCTTGTATAGTTAAAGGTATTGGCCTTGTAGCATACCACACACTAATGGATACTAACGCCCCTATTATAATAAATGCAACAGAATAATAAATATATTTCATAATAATGTTCTCCTAATTATTTTAATTTAATGCAGGCTCTATATATGCTTTTGCTCTGTATGTTTCAAAGGAATCAAACATACCAGCAGTTGTTAGCATAGTTAATAAGGCCATATCAAACTTATATGCTGCTGTAATTGCAGACATTTTAGAATTAGATAAAGCAATCTCTGCATCTACCACATCAAGGCTTGTAGCCATACCTTGAGTAAAAGCCTTTTGCCTTGCTCTTAAATATTCTTTTGAAAAAGCAAGGGATTTTAATGATGATTCATAATCTTCCCTAGCGTTTTCCATAGATATATATTGCTGTTCCACAAGGGTTTTTATATCCTTTTCAGCACGGATAACAAGAAGTTTTGCACTTTCTTCTGCTGTTTTGCTGGCTTTAAAATTATGGTAGTTTTGAAGACCGTCAAACAGATTAAATGACATTTGCACACCTACCATATATTCAGGTGCCACAGAACTAACATTATAATTATAAAATTTTGCCATACCAAAAGCGTTTACTTTAGGCATAAAAGCTGATGTGCTGTTTATTACACCTGCTTTTGCAAGGTTTTTTGATTCCTGCACCTGTTTTAATTTTGCATTTGTTGTTACTGCCATATCTTGATAGTAATTTAAGCTCTCTATATCCTTTTTATCCACAATAAAAAGTGGGGTGGAAGGAGTAATATTATCCATATTACTATTAA
>CALADT010000097.1 GCA_937890655.1 uncultured Mucispirillum sp.
TCATATTAGCACCGTCTGATAATGCTTTTGCTGGTTCAGGGTGAGTTTCTGCAAAAAAACCACGTATTCCCACAGCACTTGAAGCTGCTGCTAAATAAGGTGCATATTCTGGGTTACCACCACTTTTACCATCTAATGCTCCTGGTTTTTGTGTTGAGTGGGTTAAATCCATAATAACAGGCACATTAAATGACTGCATATCTATAAGATTACGGAAATCCACAACTAAATTGCCATAACCAAACATACTGCCACGTTCTGTAAGCATTACTTTGTTATTACCTGTTGATAAGACTTTTTCCAACGGATATTTCATATCCATACCACTTAAAAACTGTGCTTTTTTAATATTTACTATTTTATTTGTATTAGCTGCAGCCACTAGTAAATCAGTCTGTCTGCATAAAAAAGCCGGTATTTGTATAATATCACACACCTGCCCTACTGCTTCTGCTTGATAACTTTCGTGGATATCTGTAACAATAGGAACATTATATTTTGATTTTATTTCGCTTAATATATCAAGCCCTTTTTCAAGCCCATGCCCACGAAAACTATTAGATGATGTTCTATTTGCTTTATCAAAAGAAGCTTTAAACACATAAGTAATATTACGTTTTTTAGTTTCTTCTATACATTTTTCTGCTATTTCAAAACAAATATCTTTACTTTCTATAACACAAGGCCCTGAAAGGATAAAAACATTTTCTTTTAAATTATTATATAATTCCATAATCATCCTGCTTATTTTAAATTAATAGTATTTTCATACTGCTTACCATCAAGCGTAACTTTTACTGTAATACTTTTTATATCTGTTTCTTTTAATGAACCTTTATATAAGTGCAAGTTATATATTTCTTCATCGTTTTCAAGTGGGATAGATATTGAACCGTTATTATTATTTAATATACCACCATTTTGTAAAACTGCTACTGCTGGATAAATATCGTTTGTATCTGTATTCCACATACGTTTACTACCTGCATCTATTATAACTTCAATATCTTCAAATGTTCTACCATTTGCTGCAAGGTTTAATGATATAATAATATCTTCATTGCCATCTTTTTCCACACTGCTTTTATTGGAAACAATATCTTCCCCATTCATATCAGTTAAAGCAATAGATACAACTTTTTTAACTTTATAATAGTCTGCTTTACCGTAGTAGCTAATATCTAGCCTTGTGTTTTTATTATCAAAAACAATATAGTCTTTCTCATCGCCTTCAAGAGCTAATAAGTAACCGTCTTTAGCAGGTTGACGTATTTGGCTTGATATATCAATAATGACTTCTTTATTATCCTTTTTAGTAATAGTTTTAAGTGGTGCTATTTTATGGATAGATACAAAACCGTTACTACTAATATTTTTTTCATAAAGGTTAATAAATGCCCTATTATCTATATTTAAACCTAAAACATTAAACCTTATATAAGCTTCTTTAAAATAAAGCATATCTCTGCCTTGAAATAATAATGTATTAAGCTCTATATAACTTTTATTATTTTTACCAGCATTAAGTGCTAAATTATTTTGGCTGCTATATTTTTGCTTACCGTTTTCTAAAACAGATAATTTTAATGACGCACCTGTATCGCTTAAATATGGGCTTTCTGTAAATATGGTAAATTTCTTTTTATCAATAGTAAAATCTCCACTACCTACCCCTATGGCTTTACCTTGAATAAGATAGTCAGATTTTAAAACACCTTTAAATATTTTCCTACAATTAAATGAAGAACCTGCTTCTGTGCAATTAGCATCTAAAGTTAAGTTATCCCCCCTAACATAACCACTTACAGGGAAAATTTTATTTAAATTTCTATCTATTAAATAACCAGAAACTTTGTTATTATCATCTACTAAAACATTTAACAAGCCACTATATATAATTTTATCTTTATTTGTAACTTCTAGTGGATAAAACCCTGAAGATAAAGCCAATCTTTGCCCTTGTAGTGCAAATGGTAAAAATATAGTTTTAGTCATGGAAATAGATTTACCTTTTCCAGAAGATACATTAAACTTAAACCTTCCATTTTTATCAGTTTTAGTAGTTTGGTTTGTTTCAAGTGCTTTTATAGTAGCATTACTAACAGGCTTATTGTTTGCATCAATTACAAGGCCGCTAACTAAAACTGATGCTATTTTGTCCCCTGTAAAAGAAAGGGTATCTATATATTCAGAACCGTCTACTGATACGCTAAGGTTTATTTTATTTACTGCATAATTTATGCCTTTACCTTCTAAAAGTTCATAGATACGTTTTTCTATTTCACCAGACATATCCATTTGTGCAAAACCGTCATCAGAATATACCTGCACTACAAAATTCCTAAATATATAAGTTAAGTAAAAATTTGCCTGTTGGCTTTTGCCTTGTTTTGCAGAAAGTGGCAAAGCAACCATAATCCCTTGCTCCCCAAAAGGCACAGGTGCTACTTGTTTTCTTTTTGCGTGTTTTTTTGAAATATCTGCAAGATTTTTATAAGTATCAAGAGCTACACCAAAATTATCACAATCAAAAATACGTGCAGAAACCACATAAGTATTACTTCGTTCTATATCTAAAATTTTCTCTTTTTTTGTGGAATAATAGGCATATGTATTTTCATAGACTTTGCACCTATCACGTTTTTCTTCTGATATTCCTGAAAGTATCCAAGAAGAAGAACCTCCCTTCATTTCGCTTGATTTTGGAAATAAATCTTTAACAGTTTTAATTTCCCCTGCAAAAGAAGTAACACTATATACCATAATTATTGCAATAAATAAAATTAACTTTCTCATAATATAACTTATACCATATTTTTTTATAATTTTGTATATTTATTTTTATTTTCCACAAAAATCTCTTAAATTATATGGTTTTCATAAAATTTTATTTAATTTTATAAAATAATATGGTATAAAGCATTAATAAATTATATAAGGTGTAGTTATGCTTGCAAAAAGAATTATCCCATGTCTTGACATTAAAGACGGCAGAGTTGTAAAAGGCGTTAATTTTGTTAATATTATAGACGCTTTAGACCCTGTGGAAGCAGCAATGGAGTATGAAAAACAAGGGGCTGATGAAATAGCGTTTTTAGATATTGCAGCAACTCATGAAGAACGCAACACAATAGTTTCTATGATTGAGAAAATGGCAGAAAATGTTTTTATGCCTATAACAGTTGGTGGTGGTATTAGAACTATTGATAATATTCGCAGTCTTTTTGCAGCAGGGGCTGATAAAGTTTCTATTAACTCTGAAGCAGTAAAAAACCCTGATTTCATTAAAGAAGCATCTAATAAGTTTGGTTCACAAGCTATTATTGTGGCTATTGATGCAAAATCAAATGGGGAAAACTCGTGGGAAGTAGTTATTGCAGGTGGCAGAAAACATACAGGTATAGATGTTGTTAGCTGGGCTAAAACTATGGAAGATTTTGGTGCTGGGGAAATACTTTTAACAAGTATGGATAAAGACGGTATGAAATCTGGTTATGATATAAACCTTATAAAATCAATTAGTGATGCAGTATCTATTCCTGTAATAGCATCAGGTGGTGTTGGCACAAAAGAACATTTTTATGAAGGGTTTGCTTTAGGTAATGCAGATGCTGCACTTGCTGCAAGTGTTTTCCATTTCCAAGAGATGACCATAAAAGAAGTAAAAACTTATTTAAAAAATAAAAATATTCCTGTTAGGTTATAATATAATTATTAAAGGAAATAATTCATGGAAAATATATTATTAATACTAAATGATACAATTAAAGAAAGGCAGCAAAAACCAAGCCCTTCATCTTATACTACTACTCTTTTAGAAGGTGGTGCTAATAAGATTATAAAAAAACTAGGGGAAGAAAATGCTGAATTTATAAAGGCGTTTCTAACAGAAGCACCTTATGAAACTACATGTGAAGCAGCTGATTATATTTACCATTTAATGGTAGCACTTCGTTTTAAGGGTATAGATTTTGCTGATGTTTTAAAAGAATTAGAAAAAAGACATTCACCACAAGGAGAAAAGTAATGAGTGAAAAACCATGGGCTGGTAGATTTAATTTACCTACTGATAAATTTGTTGAAGAATTTAACGCATCTATTTATTTTGATAAAAGGTTATATAAGTTTGATATTAAAGGAAGCATTGCCCATGCTTCTATGCTTGGTAGACAAGGTATTATTAGTGAAGATGAATCAAAAATAATAATAGCTGGTTTAGAACAAGTTTTAAGTGAAATTGAAAATGGTGAATTTCAGTTTAATATAGAAGATGAAGATATACATATGGCTTGTGAAAAAAGATT
>CALADT010000098.1 GCA_937890655.1 uncultured Mucispirillum sp.
CTTAAACTTTTTAATATACTATCTTATTTATTATTTGCTAAAATACGTATCTATATTTCTGCGAAATTATAATATTCTATATTGATATAGAAATGTAGTTATTTGGGTAGTTGGGTAGTTGAAGGGGAGTGAGATAAAATATAATGAAATAGCGAGATAAGCATATTGCAGGACTATGCAATTACTAAACAATGACTATGCAATTTTAGAAAACTTAAAACAATTTTAACTTTTTAGTGAGTTTATTTAAGCATGTATTTTACATAAATTTGAAAGTGTGGGCGTTCATCACACCCACATTAATCTTCATCAATATATTCATGTATAGATAATTGGCGAAGGTAGGCTAGAGAACATATGCCTCTTACTTGATTAAAACTTAGGTTATAGTCTTTACACAACTGATTAATTGGAACTCCATTTTTATAATCTTGTTTAATAGAATTATCACGAAGTCGTTTACTTATACTATCTGCTTTGGGAATATATAGTGGATTACCACCAAAGTTTTTGCATAGTTTATATGCTGCTTCAATACCTATGTATTCTACAATATCTCTAAAGCCTTCAGGAAAGTCATCTACTTTTAATAATGAATAATCATATTTTTTCATAAAACCTCCTCTCCATAAGTGTTAAGTTTAATTAGCTTATTTTTTGATTTATCATAAAACCAAGCAAAACCTAAATTATTGAACCATTTCTTTTCAGGATTCCATGGAATAGGCAAGGCTTGTAATTCTATTATTTTTGTATTAATTCCAATTAGTGCTTTTAAAGCATTAATAACCTTTATAGCATCATCTTTACTGATAACTTTATTTATTTTCAAACGTTTTTGGATATAAAGCTGGTATCCATTTTCATATTTCCATACAATATTCTTTTTTAATACTTCTATTAATTTGTGTTGTGCAGGAGTGGCTAGTTCTATTATATTACCAGTTTTTTTCACTTTTAAGGTGCGAGCTTTCTTTTTGAACTTAAAGCCTTTTTCATGTAGAAAGCCAATGAAGTTACTTGCTTGATTATAAGTTAAATCCTTACTGCTGGATACATTATAGCGATACTGCAATGTATCTATATATGTATCATCATCAAGACCTAACTGATTCTTAGCGATATGTATAAGTTGCAATTGTTTTTTATCTGCCATTTTTTTCATCTCAACACCTATTAAAAAGTTACTGTTGCAGTTAATGTAGCAGCTGCAATCCAGTAAATAAAATGTTTAATATCACCGTGCAGCAGGTAAACTTCCAGCCTGTGCAAATTCTGATTTCTTCCTATTCGGGCGGGAATTTGGCAGTCTTCGCTATGCTCACCTGCGGCACATAAATCTAATATAATTAAAAGAATGGGGAATAATTTAACTATCATTATCTTCTTCCATAATTAATTCATCTATATATATCAACGCATTATTAATAAGCAATATATCACAAGGAATTTTACTCACTCCTGGCAGCATAGATTTTATGGCTTTTTGGATTGTTTTTAATTTTTCTAATTTTTTTATTTTATTCATAAATATCACCTTATTCAGCAACTTTGGCTGATTCTTTTATCATAGCTTCTATTAACTTTTGAACTTCATCATCTGTTAGCTTAACAAATGCTTCACTAGTATCTTCAATTATATTTATTCCTAATTTTTTTAAATCCCCTGCAGGTATATTATCTAGTGCTTTTTTACTTACACTTATTTTTGTATTAAGATAAAGTTTTGCTTCATCATTATAGAGTTCTTTTAACTTATTAATGGTTGCTTCTTCATTAATTATTTCTATTTTACCTTTCTTTTTTTGGAAACCAAATTTTACACCATTTAAAGTTATACTTTTTTTATCTTTAAATAATGTTTCTGATTCACTTACAAGATTTAATAATAGTTGATAATCTTCGCCTGCTTTAACAGATGCATTTTTAATATTATCTATATATTTGTTTTTAATAGCATCAATTTCAGTATCAAGATTTTCTTTTAAATTCCTTAATATTCTGCTAGAAGTAGCAAACTCTTTAGCTGCTTGTTCTAAATCATTAAATGTAGCTGTAATATTATTCATAATATTCCTCCTATAAATTTATGCTTTCTACTAAATCTTTTGTAATAAGTTCTTCACCACTCATTACAGCTTTATTCATTAGTAGTTTCATAATATTACCAGTTTCAAGTGGGTATGCGACTTGTTGAACTTTATTATTTCTATCTGCAAGTGTAAGTTTTTCACTTAAGAGTGTTATGGCATCATCAGTTATAATATTTGATATACTTCCACCTGCTTGTTTAATTTTGTGAGTTAAATATGCTTTTAATTCATTGTTTATAGGCTCTAATCTAGCATGTGTTGTTCTTGCTGTAACTTCTCTAACTTCTGCATTATTTTGACTATAAAGCCTTGTTTCAAGCTCTGGTTGTCCTATTAAAACTATGCCAATTAAAGATGTTAAGCCATTACGCATTTCCCATAATCTTTTTAAATATTTTAAAGTAGCTGTGTGTAAGTCTTGTGCTTCATCTATAATTAACACACATTTTTCCCCTGCTGCCTGTCTTTGTTTCAGTAGTTTTTTAACTTGCCTTGATAAGGCTTCCATACTTCTTTTTGGCTTTTCTTCTGATAATTCATAAAGTATTGCTGCCATAATTTCTTTTGCAGTTAAAAAGCCAGCATCTTTTGTTTCAGGAATTATTGCTATAAAGCGACTGCCTTGTTTATTTTCTTCCAAAAACTTATCACGGACTGTTGTTTTACCACTGCCTACTTCGCCTGTTATTACAGCAAATAAACCTGCAGCAGCTGCTGTTTTCATAATCTCATCTGCATAATAATGAGATTGCAGCATTATAATATCACTTAATTTTGTAAGATATGGGGCAAAAGGATCTCCTTTTAATTTAAAATGCTCTTTTGCATCTTGGGATAAATAAATAGAATTAATCATAGTTCTTCCTCCTAAACTATTTTTTTTGTTTTTTATTTTTTTTAAAACTTGTTCTAATTTTTCATATAAATTATTTATTTTTTTAGGTTCTATACCTTTATTTAAAAATAAACTTAATGCGGATTTACTTATATTCTGCCTATATTCTTCATTAAATTTTTTAATAATTTCAGATAATGAAATATTATTTTTTACAATTAATTCTTTTAATTTAAGCAAATCTTTCATTATCAACCTCCTTAAGCATAGGTTTATTTATTGCATTATAAATATCTGTTGCTGTAAGTTCTGCTGGCACTCCATCAGGGTATAATGCTTTCAAATTTTTATTCATTACTGGAGTAATTTTACCAAATTCTAAAACAACTAAATCTAGTGCCTGCCTTAATGGTATTAATGATGGTGCAGAATTTAAGTTTATCATCTGTTTATCATGTGTTGTGATAGGTTTACTACTATCTTTAATATCAGCTTTTATACCTATCTTTGGAAGATATGCTATATTATCTTGTTTTACTTTTATTTCTGCACTAGGTGTATGTTCACTAGGTAAAGCGATTTTTTTATCTTTTTTACCTTTATATTCTACATGCCATGTATTACTTGCATAATCTTCTAATATTTCTTTATTTTTTTGAAGTTCTGTCTTTTTTAATGCGTTATAGCTGCCAAATGTTGCCATATTTGGAAGTATTAAATTATTATATTCATCTTTTAAAAGTGGTTCTGCTTTATATACATAACCGTTTATATGAATATCAATAGCTGGATATTCTAAAGCATTAACTTTAATTAAAACAGTTTTACCATAAGCATTTGTGTCAGGGCAAAAATACTGCCTTCCTTCAAAATTAATAATACCTTGAATGGTGCATACTCTTGTTACTTCTGGTTTATGGTAAAGTTTTTTAAACACTTCATAATTAGGCGAGAGTATAAGTTCATGCTCTTTTATATTATACCAGTAGTCTATTCTTGGAATATTACTTCCCCTAAACTCTGGTTTTAAATTTCTTTCTATACACCAATTTAGTGCAAAAGCATTAAGTTCATCTACACCTTGAATATTATGAGTTTTTAAATCACTTTCAAAATCATAACCAATTATACGCATTAGACCTTCTACTGCACCTTTTGCTCGAGGATTGCCTGCTTCATGGGTTTCAACACGCACACCTAAAGAATCCATCATATTAAGCATTGCTTTGTTTTGTAAAATGGAACCTTTATCAGAATATAAAAGCTTTGGTAAACCTTGAAACTGGTATTTACCATTATATTCTGGTATACCTAGTGTATTTTTTATAAGCTCTTTCTTATCTCCCCAAGCTCTTGCAAAAAAATCTAAACCATCGCTTGCTTTTTCACCTGATGTATAATAATACCAAAAAAAGAAAGCTCCGCTTTTATGGTCTATTAATACAAAACGTAATAGTTCTTGTCTTATTTTTTTTGCTTCTTTTACTACTTTATTTTTATAAAAGATTTTTTCTACATCTCTTTCTAATAAGCCGCCTTTATTTTTAAAATGCCATTGTAAACAGTTTGTAACATCAAAAAGATGCACATGGTTAGGATGCAGACTAAAAAGCTTTAACGCAGGTGTAGGTAGATTAAGATTATCTTTATCAAGCCCTCTTTGTCTGAGTATTGCACATACTCGTGCGTAACCTACTTCTATTTTACCATGTTCTTTTTCATAATCTTCATAAGCCTTTTTTACAGAGTTAGTAAACTGCTTATTTCTACGCCTAGATATAAGCACCCTTGAAGCTATATAATTTATTACATCATCACTTATTATTGTGCTGTTTTTATCCGCACGTTCTTTACGGACACGAAAGCCTGCTTGATTTGCTTTACGCCAAATAGTAGCAACTGATAAATTAAGCTCAGCTGATAACTCTTTTACAGTTTCTGTAATTAACTCATTAGGACATGAATTAAGCCTGTTTAATATAATTGCTGTTGTATCCATAAACTATTCCTGTGATGCAAGATAATCTGATGGGCTTATCTGCTCGTTTAACTTTTCTTCGTCTAAATCTATACCATGAAAATAAAATTCAGATTTTCCGTTTAACTGCATCCTAAAATCATCAAGCATTAGTAATATTTGGGCAACAATGCCCCCAAGCATTGACTTATTAAAGCTAGATAAGTTATTATCATCAGTGGCATTTTTTAGTGCATTAAATAAGTCTCTCCAATCTTGCTCTAAGGTAAGCAGCTTCTGAAAATCTTCTGCATCTGCTTCGCTTACATTTTTAAAACTAGGTTTATTATTTTTTAGTTTTTCTAGTTCTTTTTTATAGTTAGCTGCTTCTTCTTCAGCTTTATCCATTCTACGAGCAAAACCATCTTTTGTTTCTTTCACAACGGAGAGTTGCATTTCTTTATCTTTTAAAAGTTTCTCTTTTTCTTCTATTTCTTTATATTTTGATTTAAGAAGTGTATCTAGTGCATCACGAAGTTCGTCTTTATCATCAAGTGGTATTACTTCACCGTCAATAACAACACTTTCATCTTTAACTTCTAAATTGCCGGCTTTGACTTGTTTTTTAAGTTGGCGAAGTTCTCGGTAACCTAAACCAAAATTGCCGACGTCGGTTATAAATTTTTCGCCAAAAGTAGCAATATTATTTAAATCTTCATCTACTTTTGATGCTGATAAACCAATACTTTTACAATAGTTATCCCAAGTTTTAATTGTTGGCATATCTTTATAAACCTTATTTTCTTTAATTTTTTTTAAAAGTGTTAAACTGCCGACGTCGGTAAAATTTGAAATAAACTTAAATGCTTCAATTTTACCAGCTATCTTATATGCTTCTGCAATAAGAGTTTCTCTTTCTTCTCGCTCTTTTTCTTTTAACTCCTGACGCTCTGCTTCAAACTCTGCCATATTAGCTTCTACTAAACTGGTGGCTGCTTGGTGTTCTGCTTCAAGTCTATAAGTATCTATTTCTGATATTATTTCTTTTTTACTCATTTTATTTACTCCATATTTCATCAGCTGTTTTTAATACATGTTTAATAGTGAAATCACTAATTTTTTCTATGTATTCTTCTTTACTTTGCCCTCTATTTTTATAATTAGTAGCTGTTGATTTTAGCAGCATCATAATTATTTCAAATTTAAAACTGCCAGACATGTTTTTTAAATCATTGGGGTAGGAAACCAACTTTTTACCATCATAAATAAATGTAATTTCGTTCATAACTTATTCACTCCCACTATTTTCTAAAACTTCTATTTCATCACTAATTACTGCTTTTTTTCGTTTAAGAAAGCTAACTCTATTACTCCATATGGATGCTAATTTATAGCTACCTACATAACCTGAGCCTTGCTTTTCAATAAAGCCTGCATCTTCTAATGTTATTATATTATTCATAGCAGTAGAGTATGTTATTCCTGCCTGTTCTGCAATATCACGTGCCATAACAGGCTTTGGTGATGAACCAATAATATTTAAAATTGCAAGCCCTTTTGTAAGTGCGGATATTTTAGTATAAGTTTGAGCCATAATTAAAATCCTTGTTTATTATATTTCTCTGTGTTATTATCTTTGTATGGATAAGTATTACAAAATTTATAACAAGCATGTTTCTGATATTTTGAGCCTTTTAAGTGAGAAGGATATTGCTTATCTTTATAACTACATTGAGCAAAATGGAATTCAAGCAGTTTTTCAATATTATGCAAAAAGTCCTTTCTGCATTGCGGATAATCTTTTATATCTGAAAAAAGGCGAAAAGAAAAAGGCTCTCTCACATGTATATCATTATGATAGAGTACTCTCTTTATACATTGCTCTTCTGAAAGCCCAGTTTGCAATTGGAAAAATAAAAGATTATAATATCGTTCAACATAAGATTGAATCATTAGAGCCAGATTTGAAATGCTTTGATGTTTTTCCCTGCATTGCTTCTGACTTTTTTTATAATACTTGTGTGCGGATTGCTTTTTGGCCTTTTGAAAACCATCCTGCTCCAAAATTAAGTTTAAATTTAAAGTAATGTGTTTCATAAAAAAAACTCCTTAATTATATTTTGTTGCAAGTCCATTCTGGATTTGCTGTTTTTTATCCTTAATTAATTTCATAAAAGTAGTTAATTCTTCTAAAGAATATGGTATTCTTTTAGATATATTACTTGCCCAGTTTATTGTATTTTCCAGCTGTTCTAAAGTTATGCAGCTTTTAATAACTGAGAAGATTTTTGATTTAATGATTTTATTACACATATTATTCCTCATATTTTTCAAAAATTTGGTCAAAATAACATTTATAAATGATTTCATAGTTATCCTTATCAGAATATTTTCCAATTATTGCTTTATTATCTGCTGCATCTAAAATATCTTCATATGGTTTTAATATGGTAAAAATTCTGTTATCATATATATTACGGTATTTTTCTGTATTAATAATTAGTGCCATAATAATCTCCTTTAAATAACTTTATTTATGTTTCTAGGAACTCTATCAAATTCGGGAAATTGATAACCTGTAATAGAAGTTATAATAGATTCTACATTGTAACTTCTTCCTCTCCCGTTAATAACAGAGGATACGCAGGATGGTTTAACTTTCGCCATCTCAGCCACTTGTTTTTGTGTGATACCTTTTAAAACAAGAGCAGATACTATTTTTGCTTTTTGATTATCTTTTGTTAATTGTTTTAATTTTTTAGATTTTTTAAATATACTTTTTTGTGTGTTATAATAATCTCCCATAAATCTTTGTTCAAAAAATGAATACATCATATTACCCCCTGTAACATATCACGAACTTCTTCGTCTGATTTAAAAGTTTGTGGGAACTGATACCCTGTAAGCTGGGTAATAGCTTTTTCCACTTTTGCACTTCTATCCCTGCCAGCTATTACATTATTAACTATTGTGCAGCTTACATTTAATGCTTTTGCAATAGACTTTTGGGATATTGCTTTTTCTTTTAAAAGCTTTTGAATGGTTTCTTTTTGTGTCATATTTTCCTCCATTTTTTTTATAAAAATAGGCTAAAAGCCTTGTTTTTTCTTGCTATTTAGTAAAAAGTTTAGTATAATATTATGTTAATAAATATTTAATAAAATGCTTATAAATAGCTTTTTATTTAACTTGATAAATATAATATATATGTAACTTAGTTACATGTCAAGCTGAAATTGTAACTAAATTACATTTTTATTAAAATAAAATATGTAAGTAGGTTACAATGAGCACAGAAATTGAGAGAATAAAAGAAATTATTAAAGTTAAAGGTATGAACAAATCGCAATTTATGAAAGATTTAGGGTATTCCCATGTTGCTTTTTTAAAATGGGAAAAAGGTGCAAAAATTGGAGAAAAAACTTTAAAATTGATAGAAATGCAATATAATATTAATCCAAATTGGCTTCGCAATGGGCAAGGTAATATGTTTTTATCAGAGAAAAAAGAAAGTGCTGTATTTAATACAGATAAGGGTTTACTTACTTTCCCAAAAGAAAAAGACAAACTGGACTATGTAGAGATACCTGCATATTTAGATGTGAAAGCTAGTGCTGGAACAGGTGCTTTTGTTGGTATGGAAGTATCAAAGATGATACCTGTAAGTAAAGATATAATAAAAAATGCTTATGGACTTGTAATATTAGCAGTTGCAGGGGACAGTATGGAACCTGCTATACTTAATAAAGATAAGATAATAATAGATACAAATGATAAATATACCCTTAAAAAGAATAAAATATATGTGATTAGAAAAGATAATGAGCTTTATATAAAGAGATATAATGATTGCAATAGTAATATGTGTATATTTACTAGTGATAATACGAAGTATCCAAGTATTATATTAGATAAAAATGATAATAGTGCTGTTATTGGCAGGTTAAAAGGAATATTTATGCGGGAAGTGAATTAAATGAAGTTAAATATTTATTATGATTTGTAGATGAAACTAATAAAGATTAATAATTAAACCCTGCAGGTAGAAACCATGCAGGGCTTAATTAGTGTATTTTATCTTTATACGCATTATAAAATTTAACTGCTTCTACTATGAAATCAGCTACTTTTCTTTCTGATTTGGAAGATGCTTTTATCATCTGCCAGTCGTCGTTAGTAAATGCGATATTATGATGAAACTTTGGCACAGTATTTTTTTTCCTGCCTGCACCTTTTATATTTTTATACATAACACACCATTACTTAATAACATCTACAATTAAGTTAACTAAAACTAATACAAAAATAGCAATGTCTATTGGTCTTGTTTTTTCTTTTTCATCTCTCATATTGACAAACTCCGTATTTAATATTATATTATGGAAAGAGCGGGGGCTTAAAGCCCCCTTGGGTTAAAGCTCCAGAATGGATTTTATTAGGTCAACTATTATGGCTAGTAATGTTAACCTTTTCCATGTAAGGAGCTTTTTCTTTTGCTTACCCACTGGTTATCACCTCCCTTTCCATAATTTAATAGTAGCATAAATTAAAATACTAGTCAATAAAAAAGTTAATATAATTTTAAAAATTTTTACTATATATCCATTCTATAATAAATATTAATAACATAGTTTATCTGTAATTATCTATTTTAAACCCATATAATAACTATATAAATAAGAGACAACACTTAATAAAGTGGAGTAAATAATTATTTTTGGAGTTATAAATGAGTTTATCAAAAACAAGCAGACAAAAATTACAAACATGCCATAGCGATTTAATAAAACTTGTAACAGCAGTAAGTGAAGTTACAAATATTGCTGTTATATGTGGGCATCGTGGAAAATATGAACAAGAACAGGCTTTTTTGAAAGGTAAATCAAAAGCAAAATGGGGACAGTCAAAACATAATAAAATACCTTCTATGGCTGTGGATATTGTGCCACTTCCTTTAGACTGGAATGATATTCCAAGTTTTGAAAAAATGGGTGAAACTGTTTTAGAAATTGCAAAAAAACTTAATATTAAAATTAAATGGGGTAGAGATTTTAGTAAGTTAAAAGATTACCCACATTTTGAGCTTGTGGAAGAAGAGTAATGGGTATCTCACAATTAAGTAAATATATGATACTTTTTCTTTTTACAGTTTTGGTGATGCTTTCTGTTCTTTTAGGTATTGAAAAAGCTAATAACAAAAAACTTTTAAAAGAAAATACAAGGCTTTCTGAAATGGTAAAATTAAGAGATGCAGCAATTACTGAAATAGATAAAAATATAGAAGCACTAAAACAACAAGTTAATGAAGCAGAAAGTATATGTAATGATAAAATAAAAGCAAGAGATGATTTATATGTATTTTTAACTAAAGATGCAGAACCTAAACTGCAAAATTCCTCCTTAATTTTTGCTGGGGCTGGTAATCCCAGCCCTTATTTAAAAGGTGAAAAAGATGAAATTGTTACTAAAAATAAAAGTGATTATGCTGTTAATACTATTAATAGCTACTGGATGCAGTTCACACACGCAGGTAGTGGTAAAAAGTAGAGAGTGTGCAGTGCCTTCACGTGTGGAGTTAAAGCAGCTTGATAATAAAAGCCATATAGGTAGTGAAAAAAATATAGCAATAATGATATTAAATATTGCTGATATGGTGGCGTATATAAAGAGTTTAGAAAGTGCATTAAAATGTTTTAATAAAGGGGAGCAAAAACCCCCATAAATAATTATGATGGAGGTGCTGATATGGCATGCTGGGGTTGGATGACAGCAACACTGCTTTTTGGATTAGTAATTGGCTTTGCTGGATGCAAAGTTCTAGATTACTATAAAAACAAAAAATAATATATGGGGAATATATCCCCATATATTAATAAAAAAATAGAAATTCCCGCACATGTGGGATAATTTCTAAATAAGGATTAATAAAAGGAGAAATTATGGATGTAAATGTATTAAATACAATATTAACACTGGAAGGGGAACTCCAAAGCCGTCCCCCTTTCCATCTTCCCCCTGCTTTTAAGGATAGAAATTCCCGCACATGTCGGATAATTTCTAAATAAGGATTAATAAAAGGAGAAATTATGGATGTAAATGTATTAAATACAATATTATCTGATAAAAGTTTACTTGTTATGATGCTTGCACCAGGTATGCTGTTTACAGGACTTTTAATGTTTGTATTATTTAAAGTGTTAAAAATAGTGGGACAAAAATACTTAGATATGCAGGAAAGACAAGTAGCTGCTTTTGAAGAGCTTGTTAAATCTGTTACTGCATTAGAACATTATTTAAGAGATGCTAAAATGAGAGAAGATGCTGTTGAGATGACATTAAAAAAAATTAGTGAGGATATTTCTTATATAAAAGTGAGGGTTGATGATAATAATGTTAAATAAAAGTGATATAGAAAACATAGAGAATAAATATAGACGTGGACTTATTTTACAGAACCTAAAACAAAAATATCCTGAAGGTGTGGATTTTATAGTGTTACAAAAAGCATTAGAATTGCAGGGGCATCCAGTTACAAAAAGAGAATTGGCATCTTTAATTGAATATTTAAATGATGGTGGTTATGTTAAAGTTACATATTTTAAAAAATATATACTTATTATTACTCTTTCTAAAAAAGGCATAGATTTGTTAGAATATGCTATTTCTGATATTGGTGTAAATTTATAAGGGATAGAAATTCCCCACATGTGGGATAATTTCTAAACAAGGATTAATATAATGAGCAAGAATACATATTCTAATGAAGTAAAAGAGCAGGCTTTTTTATTTTGGTATGATTCAAGAAATAATAGTGAAGTTGTGAGATTATTAAAACAAGCTGGTTATAATATAACACGCACAACTCTCGCTTCATGGAGAGAGAAATATAACTGGCTGGAAAGAGCTTCTAATATAGATATGAAAAAGCAAGTAGCTCAAGATAATACTATATCTTTTGAAGAAAGTTTACTGCTTGATTTGCAAAAACAAAAAGAAAGATATGATGTGTATTTTGATAATCTGCCAGCAGGTAAAGTAGATAATCAGGCAATGTATGTATATAACCAGCTTTGTGAAAAGTTAATAAATTTAAGAAATAAAATAAGCCCTAAAGATAAAAAGAAAAATACAGGGTTAAAACATGAAAATATAGATGAAATTAGAAAAGAAATATTAGGGTTAGATTAATGAAAATAGATAGTGTTCTTTTGCCCTATCAGTCAAAATGGATAGCTGATAAATCGCCTGTTAAGTTTTATGAAAAAAGCCGTCGTATTGGTGTAACATGGGCAGAAGCTCTAGATAATGTGCTTACTGCTGCAAGTAATAAAGGTATGGATATTTGGTATATTGGGTATAATAAAGATATGGCTAAAGAATATATAGAAACATGTGCTGATTGGGCTAGAAAGTTTAATCAAACTGTATCTAATATTTATAATAATGAAATAATTGATGTTGATAAAAAAATATTATCATACTCTATAACATTTCATTCAGGTTATAAAATAACTGCTCTTTCAGGCAGACCTTCTAACCTGCGTGGTAAGCAAGGTAAAGCCGTAATTGATGAAGCTGCTTTCCATGATGATTTAAAAGAAACTATGAAAGCTGCTCTTGCTTTTTTAATATGGGGTGGCAAAGTTGCTGTTATTAGCACCCATTTTGGAGAAGATAATATATTTAATGAGTATATTGAAGAAATAAGGAAAGGTAGATTAAACTACTCCTTGCATAGAACAACATTTGATGATGCTATTAATGATGGCCTTTATGAAAGAGTAAAGGCTATGACTAAAATGGATACATTAAAAAATCAGTGGATAGCCTCAATATATGCAGATTATAGTGAAAGTGCTGATGAAGAATTAAGATGTATTCCATCTAAAAGTGGTGGTGCTTATTTTACTTCATTTTTAATTGAAAGCTGTATGCAGGTAGATATACCTATTATTAAATTAAACCTATCAGATGATTTTATGCATAATAACTGGAAGGGGACTTCCAAAGCCAGCCCCCTTTCCACCTTCCCCCGCTTTCAAGGAGCAAAATCCCCGCACATGTCGGATGATTTTGCAGGCAGTTATTATGATACAGAGATAATGAGGAGAACATCTTATATTAATGATTTTTTAAACGATGAAATAGAGCCATTACTTGCAAAATTAAATAAAGATAACAAACACTTTATTGGGGAAGACTTTGCAAGAAGTGCGGACCTTTCTGTTTTTTGGATACTTGCTGAAAATAAAGATTTAACGCTTTATACCCCTTTTATTGTAGAACTTAGAAATGCACCACATAAAGTGCAGGAGCAAATAGCTCATTATATAATAGATAGGTTACCACGCTTTAATGGTGGTGGCTTTGACGCACGTGGCAATGGCGAATATCTTGCTGAAAGCTGCACGGAAAGGTATGGGGAAGATTTAATATTATCTGTTAAAGCAAGTGAGAGTTTTTATTTAAATGCCTTTCCAAAATTAAAAGCAGCGTTGGAAGATAAAACTATAACACTACCAAAATCAGCAGATATATTAGCAGATTTTAGAAGTGTAAAAGTTGTAAAAGGTGTGCCAAAAATAGTGGAAAGAGTAAATGAAAAGGACAGCCATTTAAAAAGACATGGAGACTCGGTTATTGCATGCTTGCTTGGAGTGTATGCGAGAAGTGAGTTGGGTGATAATGAGCAAGTAGATTACACAAAAGTTATAGATAGTTGGAAGATTTAGGATTTATCTTTTGAGTTAATACTTCGTTATTTAATTTTACCCTAACTCCTAACACATAGTCAAAAATAGCATTTTTGACTAACAAAAAGGATGTAAAATAACGGGCGAAGCCCGATTATTTTACAAAGCTCAGGACGAGCGACCTTTAGTGAGTGCGGGAGTATTTACTACGACCAAACGATTAAATAAAAAATACAAGGATGTATTTTTTATTATGGTTAAATAGTAAACTCGTATCGGCAAAAATTAAGCCGCCTTGTCTTAACTCAAAATCTGAAAATCCTAAAAAATGGATAAAGGGATTATTAATATAATACAAGGAGCAACGATGAATATACTAGATATTTTTAAAAATAATAAAAGAAAAGTGGAAAATAATAACATACATAGCAATATTACATATATTGATAGTAATGCTTATGAAAGGAAAAATATTAATTTATCAGAAATAGAACCTATTAGAACATTTGATAATATGCCACAAGAGCTTTCAAGTATGGCTTATAAAAATTTTTCATCTTGGCAAAATTATGCTGCATCCATTGGTATTAATAATTCTTTAGCACAGTATTCAAGCCATGTATTAAATAGATTAAGCTATCAAGAATGTGCAAACCTTGCAACTGATAGTATGATAAGTAAAGCCATAGATGTTATTACAAGGGAGATTTTTAAAAGTGGTGGTAAATGGATTGATACTCATTTAGATATAGATAATTTTGAAATGATTTTAAATTCACTTGATTTTTATAATAAAATCACTTTGGCAGTGCAGAGAGCTTTGGAATATGGCGGAGCATTTATTTATATAAATACAGATGATACAGATTTAAGTTTACCATTATACATTAATGAAAAAACGGCTAAAAATAATAAAATAACGGGATTGACAGTTATAGAACCGTGGCAGGTTGCACCTATTAAGGTAAATAGTTTTAACCCATTAAGGGAGAATTATATGCAGCCTGATTTATGGTGGGTGTTAGGTGCGGGGGGTGCCGTGCATAAATCAAGACTTATACCTATTATATTTTATTCAGTGCCTGATTTAATTAAACCACTTTATAACTATTTAGGGCTTCCCCTTTCATTTTATATGAAGAACTATGTATCTAATGCTGATACTGTAAGGCAGAGTATAAGCGATTTAGTTTTACGATTTAGAACAAAAATTATTAAAACAACTGCTCAAAAAATAGCAGACCCACAAACGCAGGCAAGAGTAAAATATATGAACGCTACAAGTAATAACCTGGCTACTCTTTTACTTGCAAAAGATGAAGAATGGATTGAAACAGTTACAAGTCTTTCTGGTATGGATAATCTATTATCACAAATGTATGAACTTATGACAGCATCTACTCGTGGTATACCTGTAACAAAATTATTAGGGCTTTCACCTCGTGGGTTTAATGCCACAGGAGAATATGATGAAAATAACTTTTATGATGTTATAGATGGGTATGCAAAATCAGTTGTGGTTCCTTTAATGGAAAAAGTAGCAGAATATATATTATGTTTTAAAATTGGTGTATTAAGGCAGCCAAAATATGAATTTAAACCAAGAAAACAAGTAACACAAAAAGAACAGGCAGAGATAAATAACTTAAAAGCTGATTATATTTCAAAACTTATAATGAGCGGTGTTGTTACAGGTAAAGATGCAATAAAAGCTATTAATGAAGATAATTTTAAATTTGATTGGATAGATATAGAAGATTATAAAATACCAGAAAATCCTGAAGTTGAAAAAGAAATATTTAATCAGTGGATGGACTCTCTGGAAAGGGGAGAATCCCGTTTCTCCCCTTTCCACCTTTCCCCTGACGGAGTAGACAGCACTACACCCGCACATGTCGGTTTTCGTGCTGAACAGGATAATAAAAAAATCAACACAGAAGATGATGATATAGATGTTTATATTGAAGGGGCAGAATGGCGAACTTTAAAAAATGGTAAAAGAGTTTTAATAGATATAGAAACTGGGGAGCTATTGCTTGGTGGTGGAGATATAGAAAATGAGCAAAGAATAAGACCTGAAGAATGGGGAATAGCATATACAAAATATTCTGGTAAAGGTCAAGAAGCGATAAATTTTTTACTTGATAAAAAAGAAGGTTATGTTCCTGATACAATAACAGTAGCTGGCTACGGGGTAGATATACCTTATGGAACAATTAAAACAGATACAAGCAAAGGTTATGGATTAGCACATATTATAGAACGGCGAAACCAAGATGGGTTTAATGGTAAAGAGTTTGTAAAAAATGAATTAATACCACTACTAAAGAATGGTGCAAGTTATATGAACCTGCCAAGAAACCAAAATGAAGCTAAACCTAAAAAGTTGTTTGTAGAGACAAATGATAAAAAAGGTTTGGTCTCATTAGACTGGCAAGGAGAAAAACAGTGCTGGCTTTTAAGTGGATATTTCAAAACAGATAAAAAGAAAAGATAAGGTTTTAATCATAGTCTTGCACGGATTAAAATTAATTGTATAACGGCATCTCCTTACACAACCTTATCTTGATATAGTTAATATACTAACTAATTAAAAAATAATCAAGTAAAATAATAAGAGAAGTATTTTAAATTAAAAATACTTCTCTCATAAATTTAATAATACCCCAAAATTGCCGTTTATAAACGTTTATTTTTAAATATTTATGGCGGTAATGTATAAATTATCATTTAAAGAAATAAAATCGCTTACAGTGGCAATTTTAAACAATTCAAAATTTTAATAGATTCTTCACTGCCTGCTTTACAGGCGTTCAGAATGATAAGGTATCTATCCTATAATAAAAATTAATAATGTGTCTTATCTGTATCTATCATATTTTTTCTAATATTATTGCATTATGGAATTAAAAGAACTTCGTGAAAAGCTGAATAAAAAGCATATAAAAGTTAGAGTGCCAAAGATATATGGTGAAAGTTATGCAGTGCAGTATGCACGGTTGCTTAAAACTTTTACAGATAATGTTGTGGAAAATTTTAGTGGATTAGTGATGGCTATATATGAACTGACTGCTGAGCGAATGGTTTTAGATTCTTTGACACAAAAGAGAGTTATGGATGAAGGCTCTTTTGATGAATGGGACGAGTTTTTTAAAAAGCATGAGAGTTACATAGCGGACATAGAAAGAGAGCTTTATGGTAGAAAAAAAAGAAAAAGCCCTGATGAATCAAAAAGAGCATGGAAAGAATTACTTGGGGTAATAACTTCTGAAATTACAGCAAAAAATCCAAAAACAAAAAAAGAGCCTGTTGATTACACTTCAACTCTTGCTTCTCTTTTTGATTACTATACTGGTAAAGCTGATTTATTATCTAAAACATGGGCTAGTGAAGAACTTAATAACTTATATAGATATGTATATGGCAACTATAAAAAAGAGTTCCCTAATTTATCTATAAGTAGCGAATATTACAATAATATAATGCAGGCTGTTGTGAATGAAAATATAACATTAATAAAAAGTATACCACAGAATATTTTAAAAGAAATGCAGGTGGCGTTATCTCAAGGTATAATTTCAGGCAACCAAAAAGAATTAATAAAAAGTTTAAAAAAAATAAAAGGTGTAAATAAAGATAGAGCAATATTTATAGCTCGCGACCAGATACATAAAGCAATTGAAAGTTTTAAGCAGGTGCAAAATACAGCACTAGGCATTGAATATTATGAATGGCTAACAGCAGATGATGAAAGAGTGTCATCAGGTATTGGCGGACATGCTCATAATAACCACCGCATATTTAAATATGGTAGTAATGAAGCGATAATCAGCCACAGCAATAAACGTGGCTTTTATTATGGAAAACCAGGGGATAGACCCAACTGCAGGTGTATTGCTTTAGGTGTAATTTTAGATAGTGATGAGAAGATTATAAAAAGCCCTGATGGGTATGGATATAAAATTATTAAGAAAGGGGATTAATCATCCCCCTTCTTCCTACCCCCTAATGCTGATATAAAAAGCTCACCACTTTTTATATCATAAGGAATAAAAATTCCCATACATGCTGGAAATTTTTATAATACGTATTGATGAAGGTAAGATATGAAAAAAATAATAATGGATAGTAAAAGTAATCGTTATTTTGATGAGAACGGATATTTAGTAATTAAAGATAACAAAATAGCAAAAGCGGGAGTGTTTGAATATTTAGGCAGAGAAATATATGACAGTCTACCAGAAAGTGAAATATTTAAAGTTTATAGACCATGGGAAGAATTAGAAAAAACTGCAAAGGATTTTGAAGGTATGCCTGTTAAACTTGGACATGAATGGGTGCAACCTGAAAAAAGGGATTTAAAAATAGGTGCAATTTCTGGTGAAGTAAAATTGGAAGAGCCTTATTTAACAGCTGATATAAAAATATATGATAAAGATGCAATAGATGAAATTATTAATAATAATATTGTGGAGCTTTCCCCTGGATACACAGCAAAATATGTAGAAGAACATGGTGAATATAACGGGGAAAAATATGATTTTATGCAGGAAGATATTAAATATAATCATTTAGCTATTGTAGAAAATGGTAGAAGTGGAAAAGATGTAAAAATAGCAGATGAAATGCCAAAAGGCAGTAAAAATAGAGAGGTAAAGGATATGCCAAAAAATTTAAAACAAACAGCACTGTATGCATTATCACATGCAAAAAAAGTATATGATGAATGTATTACAAGCAAAACAGATGATGTTGACAAGCGAGAGCTTATCAGGGAAATAGTAGCCATTGCTGTAAAACCAGATACTGATTTTCAAGGTGGCGAAGAAGAAAAATTTGAAACTATTTTAAAAAAGGCTGAGGAACTTGGGTATGAGCCGTCAGAAACATCAAAAACAGATGATGAAGATATGCCAGAAGAAAAAACGGTAGATAGTGATATAGCTGCCATGAAGGAAGCATTTAACAGTTTTGCGTCATTATTTAATGATTTTTTAGGTGAAGAGCAGAAAGAAGAAGCACATACCACTGATAATGATGAAGTGGAAGAAAAGAAAGAAGAAGAGAAAAAACAAGTAGGAGATGCTCGCCCTTCTGTTTCCAAAAGAATAATGGATGCAGAAATTAATAAGGCTATTTTAAATGAAAGAAAAAGAACACAGGATGCAATAGCAGCATATCAAGATGTGGAAAAATGGACTGGCTCATTTAATATGGCAGGAATGAGTGAAGATGAAATTTATAAATATGCCTATGAATTATTAACAGGTGATAAAGTAAAAATTGTAGATGCAAAGCCTAGTTTTAAAGCATTCAAAAAAGCTAAAGCACAAGATAGTAATATGAATATGAAATATTCTTCTAATAATGATGAAATTTTTACTCATATTAAATAAAAGGAGAAAAAAATGAATGAATTTCAAAAAAAAATAGGTGCAACATTAGGAGTTGCTGTTCCTGGAACCATAGTAGAAGCAGCTGAAAGCTATAAACTTGTAGAACATTTTATTACAGAAGATGACTCATGTGTTATAGGTTCTTTTGTAAAAAAAGGTAGTGCAGAAGGTAAAGTAGTTGCTGCTACCGGTGATGGTGAAGTGATAGGTATTATTGTAAAAAATGGATACTTAACAGGGGAAAAGGATGGTATGAAAATACCTGCTGGAGAGAATGTAGCAGTCGTTTTATTTGGTGTGGTTGCAGTAGAAAATACAGCAACAGCTGCTGCAACATTTAATGATAAAGTGCTTATGAAAAAGGCAGATGGAATATTAATATTTGCAAAAGCATCAGCTACTGCTACTGCAGAGCAAAAAGAAACAGGCTGGAAAGTGAAACAAGGTGCAGATAAAAAAGGAATAGTATTTCTTACAAAATAAAAGGTGAAACATAATGAATACTTTAAAAGAGAAAATGAAAACTTATGATGGTAAAAAAGCCATAATGAATGAACTTAATAGCAAAGGTATTTTTAACACTGCAAAAGTTCAAGTGATGGATGGTGGCCCTGCTGGTGTTACTCCATCAAATGTATATATGCCTGCAGGTATTCTTACAAAAATATCTGCTGATTTAGTCCGAATAATTACTAGAAAAAGGACTGCTGATGAAATTATTGGAAATAGAAAAAAACTTGGCTTATGGGAACAAAATGATATTTTAACTAGAAGCCTTGAACAGCTTGGGGAAACAAAACCATATGCAGATATTGATAACGCTCCTGTTGTATCATTAAACCCAAATTTCATTTATGCCGGGCATTATAGATTTTCAGTAAAAGCACAACCTGGGGATTTAGAGTCTGCACAAATGGCACTTGCTAATATTTCAAACGAATCAGAAATGTATGCAGCAGCACTTGAAACTCTTGCTATTGAATTTAATAATATTGCTTTTTTTGGAACAAAAAAACAGGCTGGAGCATACCCTGTGTATGGATTTTTAAATAACCCATCACTTGATGCTTATAAAACAGCAACTTCTACTGCTGCTAACACAACATTTGAAACCTTTTTTGCTGATGTGAGAGCATTAATACAAGATGTGATTACAAAAGCTAAAGGCTGGGCTTCTACTGATAGCAATATTACAATAGGTATTGCAAATGCAAGAGCGATGAATTTTTCAGTAGTTAATCAATATGGGCAGACTGTAGAAGAGGTTTTAAAGAAAACCTTTAAAAACTTAAACATTGTAAATGCTTCTGAACTTGACGGTGCATATAATAATAATGATGTTATGGTATGCCGTGTGGAATGTGAAGAAGCAGCAAATGTGGCAGAAACTGCTGTGATTGGATTTTCTGAACTAGCACTAGCAAGCCCTATTGTGAGATATGAAAGTTTTACAAGCCAAAAATTTTCAAGTGGTTCTTTTGGAACAATTATATATAAGCCATATATGATAGCTCGTTCATATTTTGCAAGTTAATTTATAAAGGGGGATTTAACTTCCCCCAATAGGTAGGAAAAAATGAAAATAATAATATTACATAATGATAGTTGCTCTTTTCAATTAAAAAATGGAAAAGAAATATTACTTAAAGGTCATCATGAAATTAATCAGTTAAATGATGATGATTTTAATGATTTATTATTAGAATACCCCCATATTAAACTATGGGAAGAAAAAGGGTTTATTACTTTTGATGATAAAAAACAGGATAATTTAGAAGCAGATAACACGTTAAAAGAAGAAAAAGCAGAAGAAAAACGCAGTGAAGATGCAGTAAAAGAAGCTACTGATACAGTAGCAAAGGCAAAAAATGGAAAATAATGAATTTACTGCATATTTTTTAAATAAATTTCCGCAGTTTGAGCAGGTAAAAGACAAAATCGCATCATATTATAACCAAGCATTATGCAGGTTTAAAATACTTTCCAGCTGTGGCTGTTATAATCTTGATGCAACATGTCTTGTGGTGGCACATTATCTGACAGTTTATGAAATGCCAGAAGATACTACTGCTGGAAGCTCAGGTAATAGTGGCGGAATTGTTAATAGTGCATCAGTTGGTGATGTATCTGTGGGAATGCAGGCAAAACCTATTAATGATATGTTTGAAGATTTTATGGCATCAACGGTGTATGGGAGAGATTTTCTTGCATGGCTTGCGAGTGTTGGTGGAGCCCTATTGATTAATTGAGAAATTATCTTTTTCCGCAGGACTTTGTTGTTTGGATTTTTCCTTGCTCATTTACCTCCGCTTTATGTAAACTCGCTTCGGCAAAAATCCAAGCCGCCTTGTTCTGCAAAAAAATCTTAATTTCTTTAAATGAGACTTGTAATAATTTTAAAAAAATTAAAATCATTTTAACTTTTTACTTGAATGAAATAGAAAACTAGTTTATATTAAGTGCAGTTGGAGCGGTTAGCTCCTAGTTTTAAAAATGTGTTTTTAAAAAACCGTAAGCCTGCCGCTTGCGGTTTTTTTATAATCAAGGCTTAACAATATATATTAAGCAAGCAACAGCAATAACAAAAATGATTATTGTGGCTGTGCTTGTTTCAATCATAAATGTTTACCTCCATATGAAGTAAACTAACCGCTATCCAGCCTGTGCAAATTCTGATTCCTTGCTAATCACTCGGGAATTTGGCAGTCTTCGCACAAACCGCTCACCAACTGCACCGTTAATATTTCAAACTTTTTATAATTATTCAAATAAAAAATGGTGGTATTATGGATATTAATGCAAACACTGCAAAAGTAAATAAAAATGACTTATTAGATGCAGTGCTACAAAAACTTAAACTGCAATTTGGTAATATTGAAGTTGGATTTTTTGTAGGTTCAACATATAAAAATGGTAAAGATGTAACAGAAATTGCTAAAAAAAATAATGAAGGTATTAAAGTGCCAAAACGAGAATTTATGATACCTGCTACAAATAAAGCATCTAATAAAACTATAAATATTACAGTAAATAGCATTGTAGGTGGGATGGATGAAAAGCAAGCATTATCTAAAGCTGGTATTATGTTTAAAAACGCTATTCAAAGAGAAATAACAAATTTAAAAGAACCACCTAATGCAGAATCTACTATACTTAAAAAAGGCTCATCAAACCCCCTAATAAACACAGGGCTTATGCGTTCAAAAGTTGAATGGAAATTTAAAAAATAATATATCCCTTAAATATAATAAAAATTAATAACATATATTACCTGTATCTAACTGTTTTAATGTCATATAATTATAAATATTATAAGATAGGTGAGATACTTGTGAATATTTTAAATTCTGCACTAAGTGCTGTAAGCAGTTTACAAAAAACTGTTACAACTAAAATATATAATAAAAAATCTATTATAAATAATGGTATAGCTGATTTTCACATAACAGAAGTTGATGCAAGAGTGCATGCTCAAGCATTAACCATGAAAGAGCTTGAAACATTTAATAATCTTGAAGTATCTACTACCCTTTTAAAATTTTACATTATGGGAGATAAAGCAGAAATAGTAGATTTTTTTAAAAATCAAGATGCTTCAAACTCTATTGTTATATGGAATAATGATGAATACTCTATTTATGGTAAAATCTCTTGGCAGTCTGATAGATGGATTAAGGTTTACGGCGTTAAAAATATGAAAAAGAGAGAGATGATGCCATTATGAAAGAGATCCTGCAATCAATTTATAAATGTATAAGTGATGTTGCATCACCTTTTAAAACTATACTTCCATTTCAAGATATAGAAGCAGATGTTGATGCAGGTGTTGTTACTTTTGCTCCAACTAAAATTAAAAATATTACGCTTGCTAGTGAAAGACTGCAAGAGTCTATAAATAAAGATCAAACTAATAATTTAATAATAGATGCAGTAAGCGAAGTAAGCTTTGAAGTTGATATTTATAAAAGTATTTCCTGGGATAATAATGAATTATCTGCTTTTGAGATGGCTGAGAAACTTCAAACATATTTAAAAAGCTCACAAGCAAGAGATAAATTTTATAACGATTATAAGTATGAGCTTATGCCAATTTGGGCTGATATAACATTTCAAGCAGATTTTAATACGTATAAAAAATGGGTGCAGATTGCACAGTTTGAAATATTTATTACAAAAATGAGTTCAATAAACTTAACAGATAAACCATTAAAAAATATAGTTATGAATATTAATGATGTTAATACTCTTAAAAATAAATGCGAGGTAATATAAATGAAAAACAAGACAGTAATTCCTTTTTCAAAATTTGTAAACATAACTACAAGTGGAAAATCTAGTGCTTTTACATTTAACAGATTAAATGCACTTGCAATAACAACGCCACAAATACCCATGCAGCAAATAGTGGAAGTTACTAGCATAGAAAGTGTTGCAAAACTTTATGGTATTCTTGGTAAAGAATATTCTTATGCTACTGAATTTTTTGGATATACTTCAAAAAATGCAACGAAAGCAGAAAAACTTACTTTTTATAACAATTATCCAGAAGCACAAAAAGCAGCTCTTGTTGGTGCTGCTATTAGTATGCTTAATGATATAAAAAAAGCAGGTAGTTTAAATCTAACAATTAATAGTCAGGAGCATAAACTTAATATTGATTTAGAAAATATTGTATCTTTTTCTGATGCAGCTAATGTTATTAATGAAAAATTAAAACATAAAAAAGTAGAAGCTGTGCCATATAGTTTGACAGGAACAGAAGTACCACTTCCTTTATCTGCTACTTCCACACTTGCTTCTGAACAATTTACTATAAAAAATGGAAATGATGAAACGGTATTTACATATACTGCTAGTATAACATTTGAAACATCTGATAATATTGATAGAGTAATAACTAAATTAAATAATGATTCATTAAAAAAATCTAATTTAGTTTGGAGTAAATTAGATAATAGATTAAAGCTAAGCCAAATAAGCTATTCAGGTGCTGCAAATACTATTCCTGCAAAAATAGAATTATCTGATGCTAAATTAAAAAGTAAACTGGGGCTTGATAATATTACAACAGAGAAAGGTTCTGCAGAAATACCTGCTGGTGCATATGGAACATGCGAATATAATACTCTTACAAATGGGTTTATTATTCAAGGGGCTGTGGCAAGTGCATCACAAACTATTAACTTTGCCACAGGCGATATGGCTTCTGTTTTAGGCTTTGCAGAAACTGACGGCGGATATGTAACAAGTGGCTCAAATGGTGAAAATTTATCAGAAATGCTTAATCATATTGGGCTGATTAACGGCGATTATGTGAGTATAGCAAGCATTAATAATATAGATACTGCTGATTATGAAACTATTGCATCATGGGTAAATACTAGCGGTGGCAGGTATGCTTTTATTGTTATATCAGATGATGCAAGGCTTAAATCAACAAACAATATAGTATATGAAAATTTATTTGGCAATGACGGTTTTATTCTTATATATGGCAGTAATGTTAATATGCTTGCTTTTATGCAGGTAGCTATTGCATCTGTTGATTTTTCAGTGCCTGGCGGAATGACAAACTTTAATTTTATAGAAACACCAGAATTTATGGATGATGCAATTGGTAAAAGTGAAGAATTAGACGGCATTAATGCAAACCGTGCTAACTGCTGCTATATTATGGGCGGTTATGGGCAAAAACAACCACTTTTTGGTGAAGGGAAAATTTTTGGCACAAATTTTAATAATATTGCTAACTATATCGGCAATTCCTGGATAAAAGCTAAAATGGAAATAGCAGGTGCTAACCTTATGATTTCTCAAAACTTTATTGCCCTTCGTGGTGGCAATGGAAAAAGCATGATACTTGCAAGTATGCAGGAAGTAATAAACCTTGCAAAAACATCAGGTATTATTGTAACCGTTGGCACAGGAGAACTTTTAGCTGATGAAAAATCTAAAATAGTATCAGTAACAGGTAATGCTAATGCTATAAACTTAGTAGAAAGCAATGGCTATTATATAAATGTGCTGCCACTGACTAGTGATGATATAGCAAAAGAACAAATGAGAATACAGTTTATCTACACAAAAAATGTTCCAACAAATAGAATTGTAATTCAAACATTTGTAATTTAAAAATGTAAACTTAAAATAATTTTAAAAAACAAGGAGAAAAAAATATGAGTATGAATTTTATAGGAACGAACGCAGTAACCATTGCTGTATCAATTCTTCCATTATTTCCTGTTGGAACAGTTGACCATTTTGCTGATGGTAGTGATGTTTGGAGTGGTGGTGCAACAGAAACAGCTGATATGGTAAAAACACCAGATGGTTATACTTATGCATGGACAAAGAATGCTATAATAGAAAGAACTTTAACAATAGCTCCTGCAAGCCCTATTGCAGTATTACTTGATGCTGCTGTGGCTGCACAACAAAGCTATGTAGGGGTTGGACCTGAACCTTTTCAAGTAACAGTAATCGTAACACACGCACACACTGGGCAAGTTGATACTTACTCGGATGGTATTATAAATAATGGTGAGCTTGGTATGAAAGTGCAGCAAGACAGGCTTGGAAATAAGCAGTATAGTTTTAAATTTGGCTCTTTTGTCACAACTGGACCGCTTAAATAGGAGAAAAAGGGAGAAAAAGATGGAAAAGAAAGTATTTGAATTAACTGATGGCAAGACTACTCGTCAAGCTTATTTTAAAAAAGTAACGATGGAAGATGGCTTAAAAATTATAACAACTGCTGATGGTATGGCTCGTCAAGAAGAAACAGCTGTTAATAAGTTTGTGAATATTGCAATTAAATATCTTGTATTAATCATTCCAGAAACAGGAACAGAACAGCATATTAAAAGTTTAACTGAGCTGGATGCTATATTTGATAACCCATTTATGAGTATAAAAATTGCAGAAGAATTTGAGAAATACATAGCCCCCTATTTAGGGAGCTTGAACATTTCCAAAAGCAAAATTATGGAGTTACAAGCTCAAGCTCATCAAAAATAAATTACCCATGTAATGCAATAGTCACCACCCTTATATTAAATGGGTTTGGTGACTATGACAAAATAATGAATATGAGCTTTGAAAGTGCTGTATATACTTATATTACAATAGCGTTAAGCAATATAGAGTTTCAGAAAAATATGAAAGCTTAAAATCATTTTAACTTTTTACTTGAATGTTATATGAAAGTAGTTTATATTAAGTGCAGTTGGAGCGGTCAGCTCTCACAAGGTTTTTTAATGTTAAACCGTTTGTGTTTCTGCCACAAGCGGTTTTTTATGTTTATTTTAGCTTATATATAACAAAAGCTATGGCTGATACTAAAAAAATAATAATTGTAGTCCAGCTTTCTTCTAACATAAGCTCATCTCCACTTTTAATATTGATTAAAATAAGAGAGAGCCAACCGCTTACTCCAACTGCACTTTTCTTATATCATAACCTTTAAATTATTTCTATATTTTATTTCCATATATAATAAATATTTTTAATATACCTTATCTGTATCTATCTACTCTAACTATATATAATCAGTTTAGGTCACAGGCTACATCAGAATGCACTGTAGGGAGTGTGGCTGGGAATGACACTGTAAAGGATTGATATATGGCATTAGGTGATACATTAAAAAATTATGTTGTAGGAGTGGGTGTTAAAGATAATAACTTCACTGCTGGGCTTAAAAATATGGGCGGGCAGTTACAAGGATTTGTATCTAAAATGGGTATTATGCTTGGTGCAGGCTCACTTGGTATGGCATTTAAAAAATTTGTTGATGCTGGAACAGATATTAGTAATTTTTCATCTCTTACAGGTATTGCAGAGCAGGATATAAGTGCATTAGGTGGGGCTTTAGAACATTTTGGTGGAAATATAGACTCTGCAAAAAGCTCTCTTCAAGCGTTACAGCAAGGGTTATCTCAAGCAGAATGGGGACAAGGACAGTTGCTAGAAACTGCTGCAATGTATGGTGTAGAATTATATAATCAAGATGGCTCATTAAAAAATGCACAACAGCTGCTTATGGGGCTTGCTTCTGATTTTGAACATTTAACAAAAGCTCAAGCCTTTACATTGGGAAGCCAGTTAGGGCTTGATGCAAGCACTATACAACTTTTACAGCAAGGTAAAACAGGTATAAAATCATTGCTTAATGAACAAGCTAAAATGGGAGCTATGAATGCTCATCAGGCTATTGAAGCAAAAAAGTTTAGTGCAGAATGGACAAAACTAAAACAATCGTTAGCCTCATTAGGTAGAAGTATTGCAGTTGATATTATGCCTCCTGTAATAGATTTTATAAAACAGATTGGGAAAGCTGTAGACTGGGTGCGAAGCTTAGATACATATACTATTATGCTTGCTGCATCTTTTGGAGTAGTTGGGTATGCTGTAAAAAATTTACAAAGTATTATGACTATATTTTCTAAAAGTTTTTTAAAAGCTAATTTACCACTACTTGCAATAATCACAGGATTAACTGTGTTATTTTTATTGGTAGAAGATATTGTTGGTTATTTTAATGGAAAAGATAGCCTTTTTGGTGATTTTTTAGAAAATGAAAAAGTTCAACTATTTATGGAAAAAATAAAAAATGCATTTGCTTGGGTAAAAGATTTAGTGTCTGGATTTTCTTTTGATGGACTTTTAGAAAAAATAAATAACATGGCTGATGCTATAAAAAATGTGTTTGTAGGAACTTTTGATTATGTAAAAGATGTTATTGCTACTATTGGAGCAAATCTTGGTGCATTTATTGTAAACCCATTAATAGATGTATTAAATAAATTACCATTTGTTGATTTAGAATTAAAAAAATTAGATACAAAAGCAATGCCTGTATATTCTGATTATATAAAAGGCAATAGTGAAAATAATAATACTCAAAATAATAATATTACAATAAATATGCCTGGTGGCACTGACAGTTTAACAAATATTACAAATGCGGTGGAAAATGGTATTAATAAAGCTAATTCTATATCATCAGCATTGATTTTAAATGGAGCTCAATAACTGGGCGGGGAACTCCAAAGCCGTCCCCCGTCCCAACCACCACCGCTTTTAAGGAGTTTTATAATGGCTTTTACATTACCACGATTTTCATTACAATCCATAGCATCTATTAGAAGAGCAATACGTATTGAAAACAATGGTGTAATATTTCCTATAATATTTACTGAAGATAAAGAAGATTGTGTGTGGGAGATACCACAGCACCCAGTAGATGCGAACATGAAAATTAGTGATACAATTTGGTCTACACCTGCAAGGCTATCATTTACTGGGTATGTATCTATTATGAAGTATCAACTTGTGCTGCAACTGATAGATAGTGCATTAAAAGCTAATAAGCTTTTTACTGTGTATTATATGGGTGGCGTATATGATAATATGCAGTTTTTATCATTATCTAAAGTATCTAATGCAGATAATGCTTCAAGCTATAAATTGCAAATAGAAATGCAGCAGATACCTTTTGTTATGCCATTAACTACTGCTATTACAGCTGCACAAGTTGCCAGCGTGCAGGATGCAGAAACAAGTTTATTAGGGCAAGCTCAGTCGACAGAAGTAAAAGATAATAAAACATTAGCAAAAAAACTTTTTAATATGATTACAGGATAAATTTATGAATATATATGAAATAAATTTACCAACAAATACACCAAATTTTGAAATAACTATTAAATATAATAAAAAATTCTTCCGTGAATTTTTTATTTAGCGGGTTTACGGGGAAACCCCTTAACCCTTACTAAAGACGCCACATCGTGTGGCTTAGTGAGAGATTATGATTATTTATGAAATAAGTTTACCACAGAATACACCAAATTTTGAAATAACTATTAAATATAATAAAAAATTCTTCCGTGAATTTTTTATTTAGCGGGTTTACGGGGAAACCCCTTAACCCTTACTAAAGACGCCACATCGTGTGGCTTAGTGAGAGATTATGATTATTTATGAAATAAGTTTACCACAGAATACACCAAACTTTGAAATAACAACAGTTATTGCTGATGAAAATTTAAGAATAAAAATACGTTCTTTAAATGAAAAAACTTACATGGATTTAACAGTAAATAATAATGTTATACTTCAAGGGTTAAGATGTTATGCAAATATAAATATGACTGAAAGTTTTAAATATAAAGGCGTTAAAGGTGCTTTGATATTTGAAACAGAAAGTGCATCAGATGTTTATTACACAGGCTTTGGCAGTGATTACAAACTTTATTATGTGTTAGCAGAGTAAATAAGATGATTAATTTAAGTTATTCAGCATTATTTAAAAGAAAAGTATCTCTTAGTTTGCAAGTTAATAATGTTATAAAAACATACTCTGATGCACTTGTAGATAATTTTAACTTAAAAATTGATTTTAATATTACAAAAACAATGGGTAGTCTTGGCGATAGAGGCACAATTACAATAACAGGGCTGCCGCTTGAAGATGCTGGAGCATTATCTACTTGTATGATGAATATAGGTAAAGAAAAACCACTGAGAAATTATGTACAGCTTATGGCAGGTTATGAATCAGATTACGGAGTTATTTTTACAGGTGGAGTTTTTCAAGTATCTTCTAATTTAGATACTCCTGATATGAGTGTAACTCTTGATGTAAAACCAGGATATGATGCCTCAAGAATTTCTCAAATAGAAATAAATGAGAAGCCTGCTACACTTATGGGTATATGCCAAAAAGCAGCAGCGGTATTGAAAGCACCGCTAAATTTTACAGCAGAAGATAAAACATATAGTGAGTTTAATTTTAAAGGCACAGTTTTTCAGCTTTTAAATAATCTACAAAGGACAGTGCCACACACAAAAAGAATATATTACAGCGATAATATATTACATGTAGAAGACACTGCTGTTCCTGGCAGCGATGTTATTTTAATATCTGGTGACAGCGGATTAATTGGAACACCACAAGCATCCATGCAGGGTATTAATTTTAAATGTTTATTAATGCCAGGATTAAAAGTTGGTGGCATGGTGCAAATACAAAGCCGTAAACTGCCATTATTAAATGGGCTTTATAAAATACAAACATTGCAAATGCAAGGTGGAAATAGAAGCAATCCTTATTTTTGTAATGTATTTGGTATACGCTTATAAGGGGGAATAACTTCCCCCTTATACTATCCCTCTAATGCAAAAATTTTTATTTCACCAATAAAAATTTTCATAGGGATATAAGTATTAATGAAGGATAAAGGACTTATTTTTATGGAAGAAAAGAGAGATTATTCAAGTTTTGGGTGGGCTGAAGTTGCAACACCTGATGATATTATTAATGCAGCTATAAGACTTGGTATTGAGAATATGGTAAATACATCATCTATTGCTCGTGTTACAGCAGTAAATGAAAATACTGTAGATTTAGAGCTTTTAAATGGTGATAAAGTTATAAATGTGCCACTTTGTGCTAGCAGTTTTAATGGGTGGACCATATCATTACCAATTAAACAAAATGACACAGGCATAGTATTTTTTACAAAATATGAGATTAGTAATTATAAATCAACTGGAGAATTTAGCGGAGAATCCCTTTCACCTTACTCACAAAATAATGGAGTATTTGTGCCGTTTGCTTTATTTAAACAGCCTGCAATAAGTGAAGATATAGTGATTACTAATAATACAGTAAATATCACTATTAATAAAGATAATGAAATATCTGTAACAAATGGCAAAGCAACTCTTTTAATAAATAAAGACGGCGGATTAGCTGTTACATGTGAAAGCGATATTACTATTGATACAAAAAAAGATATAAATATTACATGTAATAATGCAAGCATTGAAACACAAGCAAATGCTAAGATTAAAGCAAGTGGAAATATAACTGTAGAAGGTGCAACAGTAGCTTTTTGCGGTGCAACTGCTGCTCAAGGTGCTATTGCTGTTGGAAGCCCATGTCCACTTACTGGAACACACAGCAAAGGTTCAAATAAAGTGTTTGCACCAGGTACATAAGGAGAGAAAATATGCCATTAACAGGAACAGAAGCAATATTATCACAAAAATTACAAGCTGCATTTAATGCAGCTACTACCGCTTACGAATCAGGTGATAGTAGTAAATATTTAAATACATTATGTGATAATCTTGCAAAATCAATTATTACTCATATTGTATCAAATGCACAGGTGCAAACAACTGTAACAGGAACATGCTCTACAGGTCCTATCGCTGGCACTGGAACAGGGAAAATATTATGAGCTCATCATTTAAATTAGACAGTAACAATAATATTATTAATAACAGCAATTTTATTCTTGCATCAGATAAAGCAGCTTTAATTCAAGATATAAAAACACTGCTTTATATGTATAAAGGCGAATATGTTTATAATAAAAATCTAGGAATAGATTATATAGAATATATGAGAAATAATGATGAAACAGGACTGCTTGCAGCAATGCAACAAAGAATATTAGAAGATTCAAGAGTGGCTAATGTATCTTTTGAAGCAGATAAAAACAATGGAAATCTTAAAATTATTTTAACTATTACTGGTGGCGAGGAGGTGTCTTTTGAGTTGGATTAAAACAGACAATGGTTTAAAACTAAGCGATACATCTACTATTTTAGAACAAGTGCAAGAAGTGTTTTTAACTGCATTTCCTAACTTAAATGTAGACCCAAGCACCCCACAGGGACAGATTATTACTGCTATTACAGAACTTTTTACAAAGGCACAAACAGATATTGTAGAGTTTGCTAATGTAATTGTTTATGGTGGTACAGGTGTTTGGCTTGATGCATATTGTAAAACATACTATGGTATTACTAGAAAGCAGGCATCTAATGGTTCTGTTACTGCTCTTATTTCTGGAACAAATGGTACTATTATACCTGTTGGGTTTACCGCTAAATCTAATGATTATGAGTTTGTAACAAAATCAGAGTATATTATTCAAGCTGACGGCTCATGCTATGCTGAACTTTTTGCAAAGGACAGTGGAAATTTCAGTATTGATGTAGGAACACTTACTACTATTATCACTCCTATTGCAGGAGTTGAAAGGATTACTAACCCTTACGAAAGCACATCGGGAACTGATACTGAAACAGATATTGAACTACGATTAAGGGCAATGAATAGCTTAAATTATAGAGCTACATCAATATTTGACGGACTGCTTGCTCAAATTGAGCAGTTATCTGGCGTGCAAAAAGTAGCAGGTTATGAAAATAACACTAAAAATGCAGTAGAATATAAAGGTATAACATGTGAGCCAAACAGTATTGCCGTTGTTTGCAAAGGCGGAGATTTAAAACAGATAGGGAAAGTAATTTTAGAAAATAAAAAAGGACTTGAAGAGTTTAATACTTTCAAAAACAAAACTGTTGGGGCTTATGTGCAGGGTGATATTGAAATCCCTGTTTATGAAGAAATAAGTAAACAAACATATACTATGCGGATATACCGCCCTACTGTAAAAAAATTAAAAGCAGAATTGAAAGTTGTTACTAATAATTTAACTACTCAAGATTATACTGCACAGCTGCAAGAGCAGATTATAAACATTATTAACAGTTATAAAATTAATGATGAAATCATACCCTTTCAAGTGGCTTCAGGTATATCACTACCTAATCTGCAACTGGCAGATTTTAAAATGGGGCTTGTGTCTGCCACAGCTACTTATAACCCTATCGCTCTTAAGTTCACAGACGAAGCAGTGATATCAGCTGATAATATTTTGGTGAGTTTATATGATTAGTAACATTCAAGACCAGTATAAAAATACAAATATTGAAACTCTAATCAATGGGCTTGCTGATTTATATGATAAATTAATAACTCAACCGCTTAATAATTTTTATAATAATATTTATAATTTAGATACAGCAAGCGGTATAGGGCTTGATTTATGGGGAGAAAAATTAAATTTTCCACGAACAATTAAGTATATTAATGAAGAAACAGAAAGCAGTGTTACTTTGCAGGATAATGAATACAGACTTATTCTGCAAGTTGTGAGTTTAAGAATTTATATAAAAATGAGTGTAGCAGGAATTAATAAGTCATTAAAAGAATTATTTTCCTTCTACAATGTAGATGCATATACACTTGATAATCAAGATATGACCTATGTAAACTATATATTTTTATGGGAAATACCTGAATATATAAAACAAGCATTTAATAATTATGACCTGCTACCACATCCAATGGCGGTTGGAACTAGATACAGAGAGGCTTTTTATCAAATTTTCGGTTTTAAAGGGCAGAATTTATCAAATAATTTCTATCGAACTATTTTTCATAAAAGAGAAGAAGATTATATTGTTGGATTTAAAGGGCAAGGATTATCAAGTAATTTATATAAAACAATTTTTAATAAAATAAAAAATGGAGGTTAAGTATGGAAAAAAAAGTTCTAGAAGAACTGGATTTAAAACACAAAATTACAATTCCTTTTGCAGAAACTGGCGATAAGTTTAATATTCCAGATACTTCGCCAACAGGCTTAGTAAATAACACTGATGGGTTTGGATTTAAATATGAAACACCGATTGCTGATGGTGGGGAATATTTTGAAAGGCAGCAACTTAATGCCATATTTTATACTGTTTATGCAGCTGTTAAAGAATTACAAGATATTGCAATAGATGCTGGATTTCCAATAGATATGACAAAAGCATTAAATGTTTTAGATATTCCCAATGGAGGAACTAATGCAAATAATGCTCAAGATGCAGCTAACAATATTTTAAAAGATGTTGCAGTAAACTCTACATTAAACAATACAGATTATGTATATATTTTTGCAGATAATGCTGTAAAAAAAATAACTCTTACAAATCTTGTTAACAAAATTATTCCTATTGGCTTTATATACTTTCAGCTGAGAGGCCAATC
>CALADT010000099.1 GCA_937890655.1 uncultured Mucispirillum sp.
CCAATCTGAGCTTATAAAAAATGTTGTATCATTAAAAGATATAGATTTAATTTATATTATTGATAATAGCACTAATATTTCTTTAAAATCAAAAGACGGAAAGGCAAATATAGTAACATATAATTTTGATTTATTTCATTTAAATTTAGATTATAAAAGTAAAGATTACCATATAAATGCCATAGCAGATAAAGGGATATATACAGAGCAACAATATATAAAAGCATATGATAACTTAACTGGTTATATGGATAACATGACATTTCGTTCAAAGAAAAATGGTATTTTAGAGTATGATTATAAAACCGGTAAAGGGTCCATTATTAATGGTATTACTGTAATGCAGGGCGTTAATTCTATTGAAGCTGATTCTGTAATATTTGATGTAAATAATAACTATATTTTTTTTAAAGATAATGTTACAGTAAATTATGTGCCGGAAAAATAAAAGGAGAATAGTTTGATTAAACAGTTACTAAATTATAAATATATAGTTTTCTTATTTACCTTTATTTTATTTGCTAGTTTTCAAGTGGAAGCAAAAAATAAAACACATAATTCTCCTGTGAAAATTCAGGCAGATGAAATGCGTTATTTTGGTAATGAAAAAAAATCTACTTTTCATGGTAATGTGGTAGCAGTAAGTGATAATTATACTCTTACTGCAGATGATGTTACTGTATTTTTAGATAAAGCATCAGAAGTAGAAAAAATAAAATGTGTTGGTAATGTAAACTTTAAAAGTGATGATATTATTTCCATATCTAAAAAGGCAGATTTAGACCAAAAGAAAAAGCTTGCAATTATTACTGGTAATGTAAAAGTATGGCAAGGTGAAAATTATCTTGAAGGCGAGAAGGTTTTAATATATTATGAAGAAGAACGGATAATTGTGGATAAAGGAACTGATAAACGTGTAACTATTATCTTTAAACCAAATGATGAGGGTAAAAAATAGTGTCATTAGAAGTTAAAGATTTAAAAAAATCATTTAGAAAAAGAACTGTTGTAAATGGAGTATCTTTATCTGTATCCAAAGGTGAAATAGTTGGGCTTTTAGGGCCAAATGGAGCAGGAAAAAGCACTTCATTTTATATGATAGTTGGGCTTTTAAAGCCAGAAAATGGTTATATTAAATTAAACGATATAGATATTACTAAAATGCCTATGAATAAAAGATGTAAAGCAGGTATAGGTTATTTACCACAGGAAGCATCTGTATTTAGAAAAATGACAGTTTATAATAATATTATGTCTGCTTTAGAGTTTACTTTTAGCGATGTAAAGGTTAGAAAAGATAAAGTAGAAACATTAATAGAAGAATTTCATTTAAACCATGTGGCTAAAAGTTACGGTTATGCTCTTTCAGGTGGAGAACGTAGAAGGGTAGAAATAGCAAGATGTCTTGCCACAGAGCCCGATTTTATTCTTTTAGATGAACCATTTGCAGGTATTGACCCTATATCTGTTGCAGATATTCAAGAAATGGTGTATTCTTTAAAAGATAGAGGAATTGGGGTATTAATTACGGACCATAATGTTCGTGATACATTAAAAATTACAGATAGAGGGTATATTATAACAGAAGGTAGAGTATTAACTCAAGGCTCTCCTGATGATATACTTGCAAATAAAGATGTTAGAGAGAAATATTTAGGCAAAGGGTTTTCTATTTAATGAATAATTTAAATCAAAATTTAGAAGTTAAAACAACGCTGCAAACCACTGTATTCATTACACCACAAATGAAACAGTCCCTTGCTATTTTGCAAATGCCTATTTTAGAATTAGAGCAGGAAATATCCACTATACTAGAAGAAAACCCTATACTAGAAGTAGCAGAAGATGGTGCAGATGATTTTGATAATATAGATGATTTTGATGAATATAATGATAATATAGAAGATAATAATAAAGAAAAAGATATAGAGAAAGATACAGAAAAAGATGAGCAGGATAACTTAAATAATCTTGTGGATAAAGTAACTGGTGATGATTGGGATGAATACATTGGTTATGAAAAACTAGATGATATTAGTTATAAAGCAAATAATGATGAAAATAGTTTTGATTTAGAACAGGTAATAGGTGCTAAAGAATCTCTTTATGAACATTTAATGTATCAATTAAACATTAGTATTACCAATGAAGATGAATGGAAAATAGGAGAATATATAATAGGTAATTTATCTGAAGATGGTTATTTTAGAATAGAGTTTTCTCAAGCATGTGATGAATTGCAAGTTAGTGAAGATTTATTTTTAAAAGTATTACATATTATAAGAACTTTTACTCCATCAGGTATTGCTTCTTGCACATTACAAGAATGTATAATGACGCAAATAAAAGATATGGATTGCGAAGAAGTATATGCAGAATTTGTTTATGAATTATTAAGTGATTATTCATCAGAATTATCTGCTTTTAAATATGATGATATACTAAAAGGTATGAGTATAGAAAGGGATACATTTGATTATCTTTTACAATTAATTAAAAAAACAGACCCACGTCCAGGGTTAAATTTTTCAGGAAGTGATACAAAATTTATTACACCTGATGTTTTTATAGTGCCAAATGAAAATAATTTTGATATAATAGTAAATGATAAAGGTATTCCTAATATTAGGTTAAATAATTATTATATAAAAATGCTTCAAGGGACAAATTTAGATGGAGAAGCAAAAACTTATATAAAAAATAAAGAAAAAAATGCTGTATGGGTTATAGAAAGCCTACAAAAAAGGCAAAAAGCTATTTATAAAGTAGTGAAAGCTATTGTGGAATTTCAAGGTGAGTTTTTAGCAAAAGGCATTACTGGTTTAAGGCCACTTAAATTAAAAGATATTGCTGAAGCAACTAATTTACATGAATCAACCATAAGCCGTGTTACTTCTGGTAAATACGCTATGACTCAACATGGATTAATAGAATTAAAATCATTTTTCTCTAAAAGTTTGGAAAGTGATAACGGTGATTTATCAATTAGTGTAATTAAAGGTAAAATTAAAGAGTTAATTGATAATGAAGATAAAACCACCTGTTTATCTGACCAAAGTATAGTAGAAATAATGGAAGAAAAAGGTATAAAAATTGCCAGACGAACTGTTGCGAAATATAGAGATGAAATGAATATTCCAACAATGTCGCAAAGAAGAAGGCTAAGGAGGAAATATTATGAATATTACAGTGAACACAAAAAACACAACATTAACAGATGCAATTAGGGATTATTCTGAAAAAAAAATCCAAAAAATTGCAAAATATTTTGATGACCATTTGGATGTGCATATTAATTTAGATGTGGAAAAAAATATGCATATTGCAGAAATATTTGTAAATGTAAAAGGTATGTTTCTTAAAGGTATAGAAAAGTCTGAAGATATGTACGCATCTATTGATATGGCAGTGGATAAAATTGAAAGACAGCTTGTAAAGTATAAAGAAAAACTACATACTCGCAAAAATGCTGAAACAAGAGCTGCTATGGATGATTTAAAACTTAATGTATACGATTACAGTGAAGATAATGTAATTGATGCACCACAAGTAGTTATTACAAAAAGTCTGCCTGCTAAACCTATGGATATAGAAGAAGCTATTATGCAAATGGATTTAATGAATAAAAACTTTTTCGTATTCCGTAATGCAGAAAACTCTGAAATAAATGTTGTCTATAAAAGAGATGACGGTAAAGTTGGTTTAATAGAATCATAATAATACATACAATACTCTATCTATTTGTAGGTAGAGTATTGTAATTTCAAGGATACAGTTATGAATAACCTTTCAATAATCGTTATTACTGGCCTTTCTGGAGCTGGAAAGTCCCATGTAGCAAAAGTATTTGAGGATTTAGGGTATTATACTATTGATAATATGCCACTTCCTATTTTAGATAAAGTTGTGGAGCTTTTTTATAATATTGATAACGGTATTACAAAGGTAGCATTTGTAATTGATTCACGAGCAAAAGATATTGAACTTGTCTATAAATTCATAAAACTTCTACGAGAAAAGTATGATGCAACATCTATCTTTATGGACGCTTCTGTGGAAACATTAGTAAAACGGTATAAAGAAACAAGGCGTAAACACCCATTAGGTAATGATGTATCAGAATCAATAAAAAAAGAAATACATCTTATGGAGCGTGTAAAAGAAATATCTGATATTGTTATTAATACAGATAATAAAACAATTCATGATTTAACACGTGAAATAACGAGTATATTTCATAATAATTCTAATAATTTTACATTAACTATTCAGTCATTTGGCTTTAAAAATGGTATTCCTAACGATGCAGATATGGTATTTGACGTTCGTTTTATGCGTAACCCACATTTTGATGATGGGCTTAGGACTATGACAGGATTAAATGAAGAAGTGCAGGAATATGTAAAAGTAGATGAAAGTTATAATTTATTTATGGAAAAACTTATAGATATGGTTCTTATGTTAATTCCTTTATATATAAGAGAGGGTAAAAAATATTTTAATATATCTATTGGTTGCACAGGTGGAAAACACCGTTCAGTTACTATTGTGGAAGACCTTGCTAAACAGTTATTAGCAAAAAATATTAAAGAAATTAGAATAAAACATAGAGATATTGAGAAATAATAATAAAGGGTATTAAGAGATGGTTGTTGTAATATTAACACATGGAATGTTTGGAGAAGAATTACTGCGTTCTGCTGAAATGATTGTAGGAAAACAAGATAAAGTTGAAGTTATTTCCATTAGCAGTGGTGCTTTAATGGACGATGTATCTTTAAAAATGGAAGAAATATTAAAAAAATATAAAGATGAACATTGTTTATTATATACTGATATGTTTGGTGGTAGTCCGTCTAATATATCTATGGCGTATCTGAATAAAGATTTTGTGGAAGTTGTATCTGGAGTTAATCTTGCAATGTTATTAAAAACTTTTACAATGCGTATGAATAGTGAATACAGTTTATCGCAGGTTGCAAAAGAATCGGCAGAGGCTGGTATATCAAGTATTAAAGTAGCTGGAGAATTATTAAATACAAAATGAAACGTTTAATTTATAGAGTAGATGATAGGTTTATTCATGGGCAGGTATTAGAAGGCTGGGTAAATTATCTTAAAATAGTAAATATTATTATTGTAAATGATTTAATTGCAGATGATAGTATGCGTGCGTCTATATATGGTAGCACTTTACCAGCTAATACTAACTATAAAGTTTATTCTATAAAAGATTTTTGTAAAGGTAAACCATACTTAAAAACTAAGAAAAAATATACATTAGTTATAGTAGGTTCTATTGATGATTTAATAAAATTAAAAGAAACATTTAATGAAAGTATATATTTTAATATAGGCTGTATTTCAACAGGAACTCGTGATGTATGTGTTAATGATAGTGTATTTTTATCATTATCAGATTTTAAAAAATTGCAAGACTTATCAGATGAATATAATATATATTTCCATAAAGTTCCTTGGGAAAAACCTGTTATATTTTCAAACCATAAAAGAGTATAGGTGATATATGCAGGAACTTTCAACTTTTCAAATTATATTTATTTTAATTTTTTCAGGGCTTATTTCTGTTGATAGGGTTGCAGGTTTAAATATTATGATATCTCGTCCCATTGTAATATCTGGTATATTAGGGTTGGTATTTGGTAATTTATCAGCTTCTTTAATGATGGGGTTAGTATTTGAATTTATTGGGCTTTTAGAAGTGCCTGTTGGTGCTACTATTACTCATGATGATTCTTTTGGTGGGTATGCTTCTTCGCTTGCTGTTTTATTAGGTTTAATCCATATGGACGCTTTTAGTATATTAGTATCTATCTTTATAATTTCTATACTTATGTATCCTGTAACATATTCTGATAAATTATTTAGAAAGTTAAATAATTATATTATGCAAAAAAACATACAAAAACATAAATATGATAATGATAATAAGTTAATAATGATTGGTATTTGGCATAGTTTTGTTCGTGGAATTATTATTTATAATTTAGGATTTTTAGTTGTTTATATTATAATATATTTTTTTAATAAGTTAAATTTTAATTCATTAAATATAGATAACCCTGTAATTGCTTTGACTATTATCGCTGCTTTTATGGGTGGGTATATTATAAGATTTCTTATTATTAATAGACTGTATCAAATTATTATATTAGCATTAGGAATTCTTACAGGTTGGGTATTAATATGAATAAACTTGTAATATTTCCTACACTTTTTAAAAGTATGTTTTATCAAGGTAATTGGAATATAACTAATTTGCAAGGAACAGGTTTTAGGTGGCTTTTAAAAGATTTTTTTAAGCATAATAAAACAGAGATGCCTTCAGATTTTGATTCTTCCCCTGTTTATTATTTTAATACTAACCCATATCTTGTTACATTTATATTAGGGCTTTTATTAAAGGAAACACAGGTTTCCGGTAAAATTGGTGATTATGATAAAATATATGCTTCAGCACTTGCAGCTTTAGGAGATACTTTTTTTTGGCATTCATTAAGGCCATTTATATTTTTTGTATCCATTTTTATGTTTTTAATAGACCCTATCTTAATGGTATGTTTTTATTTTCTAGTATTTAATTTATTTAATATAATATTTAGAATACTTGGATTTTATTATGGTTATACTTTTGGTGCTAATGTAATTGAGCTTTTTAATAAAATTAAGTTTAATAAATGGAGTAAAATTTTTGATGGTTTAACAACTTTTTTTACAGGTATAGCTATTGTATATTTAATAAAATATCAATCAGTTACAGGTTCTATTAATGTTATTAAGTCAATAGCCTTATTTATTGTGGGTATAATTATTTCTAAATGGGTAAGAGGGCCATTGGAATTAATTATAGTTACAACCATATTAGGTGTTTTATTAATATTAGGAGTTTGAGATGAGTTATAGTTTTACAACTATTATTAATAATAAAGATGGAGTGCATGCTAGGTCTGCTGCTATGTTATTAAATATTGTAAAAAAATATAATGTGGAAGCATATTTAGTGTATAAAGATAGCAAAGTTAATTTAATGCATTTAATGGAGATAATAGCATTATCTATTAGTTACGGTTCTGAAATAACAGTTATAGTAGACGGTAATCAAGAAGATATTTGTGGTAAAGAAATTAAAAATGTAATAGATAATAATTTTGAGGTGATATCTTGATAATAAAAAAAGGTTCATCACTTTCTAATGGTA